>CAJBAP010000221.1 GCA_903950295.1 uncultured Rhodocyclaceae bacterium | reverse complement strand
TACTGGCCTACCGGAGCGCATGATGACAACGACCCCGCTCACCCGCGAAGAAGTGATCGAGCGCAGTGCAACACTGCACGGATTCCCGCGCATCGTCATCGAAATTCTCGCCACCCTGGACGATCCGGATGCCAACCTGAATATCCTGGTCGGGCATATCCAGCATGATCCGGTCATCGCGGCGCGCGTGCTCTCGCTTGCCAACGTGGCCTCGCAAACACGACAGGGGAAGGGCGTCCGCGACCTCTACACGGCCACCTCGCTGATCGGAATGGGGCGCGTGCGCGAAATGACCTTGACCAGCAGCATTGGCGACTTTGTCGACAAGATTGCGCCAGACAGCATGGCGACCTCTTACTGGCAGCACAGCGTGGCGGTCGGCGTCTGCAGCCAGGAACTGGCCCTGCATATTGCCGCACCGATCTCGGCAGATGCCGCATTGATCGCCGGACTGCTGCATGATATCGGCCAACTCTGGCTCTACCGTTTCAACGCCGAGGCCTTTCGCGCCACCTGGAGCCAGGCCCTCACCCACGCCATCGGCATCGAGGCGGCCGAATGCGAACGCTTCGGTGTCGATCACTCCACCATCGGTGCCTGGCTTGCAGAATACTGGGCGCTGCCGGAGAACATCTGCGCGGCCATCCGCCATCACCACAATCCCGACACCGCCTTGGGCGACACTTTAGTGCCGCTGGTGCATGTTGCCGAAGTACTCTCCAACGCGCTCGACCTTGCCGGCCGCAACGAAAACCGCGTTACCGCCATCTCGAGCGCCGCCTGCCAGGCACTCGGCATCGAGTGGAACGACAGCATCCAATCCCTGTTCGGCCGCATGGAGGCCCGCAGCCGTCATGCGAACGCTTTTTTTGCGCCTGCGCCATAAAGAGCTTGCCGGTCGCGGCACCTACACAATCTTGATGGCCGCAGTCAATTCGGCCAGCGCCGCACGGAACTCCGGCAACCGGCTGATACAGGCATCGAGCTGATCATCACGGGCGGAAAACTCCATCGTCCGCGCCAGTGCAGAAAGCTGCGGCGCCCCCAGTTGGGCACTCAAGGACTTGATGCTGTGCGCCAGGCGACGCATCTCGAACGGGTTCTTCTGTTCGCCGGCCACCTCCAACTCGCCGGCCATGTTTACGATGTCGGAGATCAACATGTCGATCAGCGCGGCGACGCTCATGCCGGTCGCCTGGGATAGTTCGTCGAGCACGCTGATATCGAGTACCGACAGCGTAGTTGCCGTCCCGCCAACGCCGACTTTTTGCGGCGCTTCATGAATGCTGGATTTATCGCCCAACCAGCGTTGCAACACGGCCACGATGTCGCGATAGCGGAACGGCTTGGCGACAAAATCGTTCATGCCGGCAGCAAAACAACGCTCGCGATCCTCTGCTTGAACATTGGCGGTCAGTGCGACGATAGGCGTGGCGACGCCACCGGCCTCGGTCTGCATGGCACGGATCGTTTGCGTGGCCTCGATACCATCCATCTCGGGCATCTGCATGTCCATCAGCACCAGGTCGAAATGCCCGGCGGCAAAACGCTCGACGCCGATGCGGCCATTTTCGGCAACCACTACCTCGACCCCGAGACGCGACAACATCTGGCGTGCAACCTGCATATTCACCAGGTTGTCTTCCACCAGCAGCACCCGCCCGTGAAACTGGACGCCTTCGCTTCCCGCCTTGGTGATCTCGTGTTCATCACGGCGCAAGCTTGCCACCTGGCTTGCCGTACCGACGGGCAGCGTCAGTTCGAACCAGAAGCAGGCGCCCTCTTCCGGAGCGCTGACCAAGCCGATCCGGCCCTGCATCGCCTCGACGAGACGCTTGGAGATGATCAACCCCAGACCGGTACCGCCGAAGCGACGCGTGGTCGAAGCATCGACCTGCGAAAAATCGGCAAACAGGCGTGACTGCGCTTCAGGTGCGATACCGATGCCGGTATCGCGCACCGACAAACGCAACAGTACTTGCCCTTCCTCAGCCGGCCGCCAGCCGATTTCGATGTCGATGCGCCCGACACTGGTGAATTTGATGGCATTGCCCAGCAGATTGACCAACACCTGACGAATGCGCATGGCATCGCCGCGCAGACAGGCAGGCAGATCCGCCGGACAGTCGAGTTCCATCAGCAGGCCTTTGCTCTCGGCGCGCGAGCGCAGCAGAGCGCAGACTTCGTCGATGAGTAGAGTCGGGTTGAAGTCGATCGTCTCGAGTGTCAACCGGCCCGCCTCAATCTTCGAAAAATCGAGGATGTCGTTGATGATCGCCAGCAAGGCACGCCCCGAGCTCTGCAGGGTACTGACAAAACTTTTCTGCTCGGCATTGAGGGGGGTGGTCAACAGCAGATCGGCCATGCCGAGCACGCCGTTCATCGGGGTGCGGATTTCATGGCTCATGGTGGCCAGAAAATCACTTTTTGCGCGCGAACCAGCCTCGGCCGCTGCGCGGGCCGCTTCAAGATCAACCATCATTCGCGCCTCGCTGAGCGCCAATTGCGCTTCGGCACGCCGCTGACGCGCATCGAAAAGGGCGAGCAACAGCATCGGACCGAGGATCAGCAGCGCAGCCAGAACAAAGACCAGGCGGACGGTCCAGACATTGTGCGGCAGTGCCGTCCAACCGCCCCGCGGCCGCGCCGCCATTTGCCACGAGCCGAATGGCAGGGAGACGGGCATGCGCACCGCATCGACGGGAAACAGATCGGTGGTGCCGAAGAAAACCTCACCCTGTTCGCCTTTGGCATCCTTGCCACGCAAAGACACTTCGATCGGCAGGTCGGCATCCAGCAGCCCGCTATCGCGATAGAGACGTTCGACATCGATCACCGCCGAGATCAGCCCCCAGAATTGGCCGACACCCGCAGCATCGTCGATGAACACCGGAATGCGGCCGATCAGCCCGATACCGCCTTGCGCCAGTTGGAGCGGCCCGGCCAGCACCAGTTCGCCCGTCAGACGGGCACGCTCGGCCGACTCGAACTGCGTGGGCGACTTGCGAAAATCGAGGCCGATGGCTTTTTCGTTGCCCGCCAGCGGATACATCAGGCGGATCACCATATCGGGTGCGGCACCGATATTGCGCAACTGCGACTGACCCTCGAACAACGGGCGCGCCGCACGTTCGAAGCGCGCCTGGTCAATGGCGGGATTGGCGGCAATCACACTCACCAGGCCACGCACCAGCAGGACATCGCTGCGCAGGTTGCCTTCAAGTCGGCTACGCAGCAGTGCAAGACTCTCGCGTACCTGGTTCTCCTGCTGCACCCGATGCGCAGCCACATTCTGTCGCTCGACGAACAAGGCTGCCAGCAACAGGCCGATGGCGGTCAAACCCGCCGTAAGCAGAATCAGCCAGGTACGCTGGGCGAGCACGCCCATTCAGTTTTTCGGCTTCAGGTGCAGGTGGGCATGTGCCTTGCCCTGCCCGCCCCGTGGCCGGTAGCCATGGTCGTGCGCACTGTTGGCCACCTCGACCGATACGACGTTGAGCTGGCCATTACGCACCCCGCGCTCGGACATCAGCGTATCGGCGAAGGCACGCACCCCTGCAGTCGTCCCCTTGAGAATGACACTCTCGAGACAGTTGTCGTGATCGAGGTGCGCATGCATTGTCGCCACGGTCAGGTCGTGATGACCATGCTGCAAAGCGGTGAGTCGCTCGGCCAGGTCACGGGCGTGATGGTTGTAAACGTAGGAAAGGTTGGCGACGCAATGACCAGCGTGGCCGCCGGCAGATTCGACCTGCCGCGCCGCTTCGAGATGTTCGCGCAACAGATCGCGCACCGCCTCCGAGCGATTCCGGTAACCGCGACGCTCGATCAGCGCGTCAAACTCACGCGCCAACGGCTCGTCCAGCGAAATGGTAATGCGTTCCATAGTGCCCCTCCGGGCGCCGATTTTAGAAGCTTTCTGGGCGAATCGACAGGATTGATGAGGCCATGCTGCCGACTCTGGCATAGTCGCCCCCATCCTAAATAAGGAAACCCTCATGTTCCCCTCATCGCGCCTCGGATTCACCGCCCTGCTACTGTTACCGCTGACTGCCCACGCCACCAATGGCATGAACATGGACTCCTGGGGCGCCAAGTCGGGCGGCATGGGGGGCGCCTCGTTCGCCTACGACTCCGGCAATTCGGCGGTGATGAACAACCCGGCCACGCTCGCCATGCGTCAGCACGAGCGTGCCGAAGTAGGCCTCGGCCTGACCGTGCTCTTGCCCACGGTCTCATCCAACCACCCCCTGGCCGGCGCACGCGACTCGGATGGCGATGCCTACTACATGCCAACGCTTTCCTGGATACGCCGCCAAGGCGATTGGACCTATGGTGCCGCGATATTGGCGCAGGGCGGCATGGGCACCGAATACGGTAGCGGTTCATCCCTCTTTGCTGGCGGAATGTCGATGCTCAATACACCGGCACCCATGTCCGGTCAGGAAATCCGCTCCGAGGTCGGCGTCGGACGCGTCATGTTCCCGCTGGCCTACCGTGCCAGCGACGCGCTTACCCTCGCTGCCCAGCTGGATTTCGTCTGGGCAACGATGGATCTGAAAATGGACATCGACGGTGCCACGTTCGGCAAGCTGGCTGCTGGCACTCGCGGCGTAGGCAGCGCCAGCGGTTCATTGCTGAATGCTCCCTTGGGAAACGTCAGCTACGCCCGCTTTGACTTTTCTGACGACAACGCCTTCTCCGGTGAAGCCAAAGGCACCGGCTGGGCCGGCAAGCTGGGCATCCACTACAAGCTTTCCGATACCCTTGCCGTCGGCGCCACCTGGCACAGCAAGACACATATTTCCGACCTGGAAGCCAGTCACGCCAGCGTGCAGATCGGGGTAGTGGGCGCGCCCAGCCCAGTCACGATGAACGGCAAGATCAAGGTACTCGACTTCCAGTGGCCAGAAACCTACGGTTTCGGCCTCGCCTGGCAGTCAACGTCCAAGCTGATGCTGGTCGGTGACGTCAAACGTATTCGCTGGTCGGATTCAATGAAGAATTTCAGCCTGAAATTCGAGGCTGACGGTGGTGGCGACATGACGGCGGTAATGGCGCAGAACTGGAAAGACCAAACCGTATCCATGCTCGGCGGCCAGTACATGTACACCCCCGACCTCGCCCTGCGCGCCGGCATCAACGTCGCCAGCAACCCCGTGCCCTCCAGCACGCTGAATCCCCTCTTCCCCGCCATCATCGAGAATCACCTGACCTTCGGCTTCGGTTGGCGCATCGACCCGGCCTCAACCCTCGCCGCCTCGCTCGCCTACGCACCGCGTGTCGAAGACACCAACCCCAACACCGGCATCACCTCCAGCCACCGCCAGTCCACCCTGCGGGTAAATTACAACTTCACTTATTGAAACCTGGCCGGACGGCGCAAGCTAGCGGTTATTCCCCACACGAAGGAACTTCCGTGAAACTCGACGCCCCTCTCCTCGACCAGCTATTTCGCAACGCCCGCACCCACAACGGCTGGCAAGACAAGCCTGTAGCGGACAGCCTGCTCACCGAACTGCACGACCTGATGAAATGGGGTCCGACCAGCGCTAATTGCTGGCCGTTGCGCGTGGTCTTCGTGAAATCGCCGGAAGCCAAGGGGCGCCTCATACCCCTGCTGATGGAGGGCAACCGCACCAAGACGGCAACCGCACCCGTCACCGCCATTCTCGGCATGGACATGGCCTTCTACGAGGAACTCCCCAAGCTGTTTCCCCACGCCGACGCCAAATCCTGGTTCGTGGGAAACGCGGCACTGATCGAAACCACCGCCTTCCGCAACAGCAGCCTGCAAGGCGCCTACTTCATGCTCGCTGCACGCGCACTCGGCCTCGACTGCGGCGCGATGTCCGGTTTCGACGCAGACAAAGTCAATGCCGAATTTTTCGCCGGCACGAACATCAAGACCAATTTCATCTGCAATCTCGGCTACGGCGATGCCGCTCAATTATTCCCCCGCAGCCCGCGGCCGAGCTTCGAGGAAGTCTGCAAGATCGTTTAAAAATCGACCGGTATTGAAGCGCCCGACAAAAGTCGGCGCTGGCAGGACGGCGTAATCGCCGATAATCCCGCCCCATGCCCCTCATCAAACTCGATAACGGCTGCCTTGCTTACGGCCATGTTCCCCTGCTCGATGCGGCGGAGTTCCAGCTTGACCCCGGCGAGCGTGTCGCGCTGATCGGCAGAAATGGTACCGGCAAGTCATCCCTGCTCGCCGCGCTGGCTGGCCCCATCACCCATCGACCGCTGGACGACGGCACCATCTGGCTACAACCGGGCCTCAAACTCGGTTATGTGCCACAGGAGCCACTTTCCGATCCCGATCTCACGGTCTTTCAGGCGGTCGTCGCCGGCATGGGGAAAACCGCACGCCTGCTCGCCGACTATCACGAAGTCTCGCACCACATGGCCGAGGCCGACGCTGACCACGACACGCTGCTGATCCGTATGGAGGCATTGCAACACGAGATGGAAAACCTGGGCGTCTGGGCTTACGAGGCGCGTGCCGAGCAGGTGATCTCGCGCTTCGCCCTCGACGCCGAGGCAAAAGTCGGCACACTCTCTGGCGGCCAGAAAAAACGCCTCGCGCTGGCACAGGCGCTCGCCGTCGCGCCCGAGGTGCTACTGCTCGACGAACCGACCAACCACCTCGACATCGCCGCCATCGAATGGCTGGAGGATTATTTGTTGGAGAGCGGCGTGACGCTCCTGTTCATCACCCATGACCGGCGTTTTCTCGATCGGCTGGCGACGCGCATCGTCGAACTGGATCGCGGACGGCTGGCAAGTTACCCCGGCAATTTCTCCGCCTACCAGGAGCGCAAGCTGGCGCAACTGGCCGACGAGACCAAGGAAAATGCGCGCTTCGACAAACTGCTGAAGGAAGAAGAAGTATGGATTCGCCAGGGTGTGGAAGCACGGCGCACCCGTGCGGTATTCCGCGTCCAGCGCCTTGACCAATTGAGAAGCGAACGCGCCGCGCGCCGCGAACGGCTCGGTCAGATCAAGCTGCAACTCGACACGGGGGACAAGAGCGGCAAACTCGTCGCCGAATTGAAACACGTGAGCAAAGCCTTCGCTGCAGGAAGTGAAGTGCGGACGGTGGTGAGCGATTTTTCCTGCCGTATCCAGCGCGGCGACAAGATTGGCGTGATCGGCCCCAACGGCGCCGGCAAGACCACGCTGTTACGCATGATCCTTGGTGAATTGCCACCAGACAGCGGTACGGTGCGATTGGGCACCAAGCTCGAAATCGCCTATTTCGACCAGTTCCGCGCCCAACTCGATCCCGAGGCCAGCCTGGCCGACGTCATTTCGCCGGGTTCGGATTACGTCGAGATTGCAGGCGCGCGCAAACATGTGATCGGCTATCTCGAAGACTTCCTGTTCGCACCCCAACGCGCGCGCTCGCCCGTTAAATCGCTCTCGGGCGGCGAGCGCAACCGACTGCTGCTCGCCCGTCTGTTCGCCCGTCCGGCCAATGTGCTGGTGCTCGACGAACCAACCAACGACCTCGATATCGACACGCTGGAACTACTCGAAGACCTGATCCAGGACTACGCCGGCACAGTGTTTCTGGTCAGCCACGATCGCGCTTTTCTCGACGCCATCGTCACCCAGACCTTTGCCGCTGAGGGTAACGGCGCCTGGCACGAATATGCTGGCGGCTACAGCGACTGGGCGGCGTACCAGGCAACCCAAAGAGCGCAACGCCAGACCGAAACCGCACCCAGGCAAAAGTCGGCGCTGGCGGGACGGCAAACGGCGAAAAAAGACAAGCTCAGTTGGAAAGAACAGCGCGAACTGGAAGCCCTGCCGGAGCAGATCGCCGCCCTCGAAGCCGAGCAAAAAACCCTGACCGCCCGCCTCGAAGATCCGGTGCTCTACCAGAATCCCCAGGAAGCGCAAAACGTGTCTGCGCGACTGGCCGCCATCGAGGAGGAACTGCTTGGCTTGCTGGAATGCTGGGAAACTCTGGAAGCCCGGCGCGGGGGAAATTGACAAGCCTCCCCATAACCCCGATGATCCGCCCCCGTTCCCGCCCCCAGCACACAGCGTCAGGATAATCCATGGAATCCCTCTTCGCCCTGCCCCTTGCCGACCTGATGTTCCGCGCCCAGGAAGTGCATCGCGCCAACTTCAACCCTAACGCAATTCAGCGCTCGACCTTGCTGTCGATCAAGACCGGCGGCTGCTCGGAAGACTGCGGCTACTGCTCACAGTCGGCGCGACGCGACAAGGAAACCGGTCTCGAACGCGGCAAACTCCTCGAACTCGAGGAGGTGAAGATCGCCGCCAAGGCGGCCAAGGACAAGGGCGCCAGCCGCTTCTGCATGGGTGCCGCCTGGCGTGGGCCGAAGGATGGTGACCTCGACAAGGTCATCGAGATGGTGCGCGTCGTCAAGAATCTGGGCATGGAAACCTGCCTCACACTCGGCCTGCTGGGCGCGGGCCAGGCGGAAAAGCTCGCCGCTGCGGGCCTCGACTATTACAACCACAACCTCGACACCAGTGCCGAGTTCTACGACCATGTCATCACCACCCACAGCCAGCAGGCGCGCGTCGACACCTTGACCCAGGTACGCGCAGCAGGCATGAAGATTTGTTGCGGTGGCATCGTCGGCATGGGGGAATCCCGCCGCGTTCGCGCCGCGCTGATCGCCCAGTTAGCCGCCATGAATCCACCGCCCGAGTCGGTGCCAATCAACCACTTGGTGGCGATTCCCGGTACGCCGCTGGAAAACGCACCGCCACTTGATCCCTTCGAGTTCGTGCGCACCATCGCCGTGGCGCGCATCGCCATGCCGAAATCCTGGATTCGCCTGTCCGCCGGTCGTCAGGAGATGAGTGACGAATTGCAGGCGCTGTGCTTTCTCGCCGGTGCCAACTCGATCTTCTACGGCGACAAGCTGCTCACCACCGACAACCCGGAAGCAGGGCGCGACGAGGCCCTGTTCGCCCGGCTCGGGCTTACTGCCGTCTGAGCATTTCCTGCGCCAACCCTGCCAGATCCTCGGCATGATCCCGCCGCAGCGACAGCAGCGGAATGCCGCCCGTATGTGGCGCGAGCGCGGCCAGCGTGTCGGCCAGCCCGACGCTGCTGGACGGCGATTCATTGACGATGATCATTTGCGGTACGCCGCCGACTTCGCGCAGCGCAGCCAGCGCGGTCAGTGCATGCGAGAGCGCGCCCAGATACGTGCCCGTGACCAGCAGCGTCGGCATCTCCCGCGCGGCGATCCAGTCACGCACGGTGTGTTGCGCATCCAGCGGCACCATCACGCCGCCGATGCCCTCGATCAACAAGAGCCCCTCATGGCGAGAAATTTCGCCACGACACCAGCCGACCAGTTGCGCAAAATCGATGGCCCGGCCCTCGCGCGCTGCGGCAAGATCGGGCGCGATCGGCGCGGCGAAGCGCCAGGGGGAGATTGCAGCAATCGCTTCTGCCGTCACGCCACCACCGACTTTTCCAAGGAGCACGCCAGCGTCGCTCGCGGCGGGATTGGCCGCGTCGTAACCGCTCATCACCGGCTTGAGGGCGCGCACCGGCACCCCCAGCGCGCGGCAGACATTTGCCACGCCGGCCGTCAGCCAGGTCTTGCCCAGGTCGGTGCCCGTGGCGGTAATAAAATAGCGCTTCTTCATTGCCACCATTGTAACGGCCCTCATGATTGATACCCTCTGGCTGCCCTATACGCAAATGGCGACTGCGTCGCCGCCGCTGCAGGTCATGAGTGCCGAGGGCGTGCGCATCACACTGGCCGATGGCCGACAGTTGATCGATGGCATTTCGTCGTGGTGGACCGCCTGCCACGGCCACAACCATCCGCATCTTCGCGCGGCGGTTGCGGCGCAACTCGAAAAGTTGCCCCACGTGATGTTCTCCGGTTTCGTTCATGAACCTGCGCAGACGCTGGCGCGCCGTCTGACCGCACTGCTGCCGCGTGATGAGCAAAGAACGCTCGATCGTGTTTTTTTCTCGGAATCCGGTTCGGTGGCGGTCGAAGTCGCGCTGAAGATTGCCATCCAGTACTGGCGCAATCGTGGCCAGGAACGGCATCGCTTCATCGCCTTCCATGATGGTTACCACGGCGACACGCTCGGCGCACTTTCCGTCACCGACCCCGGCTGCGGCTTTCACGACGCGTTTTCTGCCTACCGCCAGCCGCAATTTTTTGCCGACTTGCCGCGCGATGCTGCGACACGCGCTGCCCTCGATGCAATGCTCAGCGCGCATGGCGGCGAGATTGCCGCAGTGATCGTCGAGCCGCGCGTGCAGGGCGCAGGGGGCATGCGCTACCACACTGCCGCCACGCTGGCCGCGATTCGCGCTACCTGCGACCGCCACGACGTACTGCTGATCGCCGACGAAATCATGACCGGCTTCGGCCGTACCGGTACGCTGTTCGCCTGCGAAAGTGCGGGTATCGTACCCGACCTGATCTGCCTGTCGAAAGCGCTCACCGGTGGCACGCTGCCACTCGCTGCCACCGTCGCCACTGACCGTGTTTTCGCTGCCTTTTGCTCTGCACGCGCGGAAGATGCCTTCATGCACGGCCCGACCTATATGGCCAATCCGCTGGCCTGCGCCGCTGCCAATGCCTCGCTCGACTTGTTCGAGCGGGAACCACGCCTCGCGCAGGTCGCCGCTATCGAGGCACAGATGCGCCAGGAACTTGAACCTTGCCGTGCGCTACCCGGCGTTGTCGATGTACGCATGCAGGGCGCGATCGGCGTGGTGCAACTGGCTACCGCCACCGCAGCGCAACTGCGCCCCGCCTTCGTTGAACGCGGCGTCTGGGTGCGCCCATTCGGCGACAGCGTATATCTGATGCCACCTTTCGTCATCGACCCCGCCGACCTGACGACGCTCACCTCCGCCGTGTGTGAAGTCGTGGCAACATGGTCCAGGCAGCATGACTGATTTCGATGAATCTGTTGGCCCGCGCTTGGACGCTCTGATCGGCCCGCGTCTGGCTGCGCTGGCGGCGTCCCGCCAGCGCCGACTTTTATGCGCGGCTGATCCGGCATTGATCGACGTCGCGTCGAACGACTACCTCGGCCTGTCGCGTCACCCGCAACTGATCGAGCGGGCCTGCCAGTGGGCGCACCGGCATGGTAGCGGTAGCCGCGCCTCCCGGTTGGTCACCGGCACCAGCGCCGATCTCCTCGCGCTGGAAGAAAAACTGGCCGCTTTCAAGGGTACGGAAGCGGCGCTGATCTTCGCCACCGGCTATCAGCTCAATAGTTCGGTCCTGCCGGCGCTGTTCGAGTTGGGGAGCGATAAACATGGCCCGCTCGTCTTCACCGACCGGCTTAACCACGCCAGCCTGCACGCGGGCTGCCAGGGTTTGAAACAAATTCGTTTCCGCCACAACGACCTCGCTCATCTGGATGAACTGCTGACAACCAATCCCGGCAGCTTGCGCTTCATCATCACCGAGTCCGTATTCAGCATGGACGGCGACACGGCCGACGTGCCGGCGCTCGCGGCGCTCGCGGCACGGCACAACGCAACTCTCTACCTCGACGAGGCGCATGCCACCGGCGTGCTCGGCCCGCAGGGAAAGGGTTTGGCGGCACTGGCGCCAGGCTGCGTTCCGGTCGTCATGGGCACGCTCGGTAAGGCGCTCGGCAGCGCCGGTGCCTATGTGGCCGGTTCGCGTGCGCTGATCGACTGGCTGGTCAATCGCTGCGCCGGCTTCATCTACAGCACCGCGCCGGCACCCGCCGCGCTCGGCGCGATCGAGGCTGCGCTCGAACTCGTGCCGGGCATGGATGCCGAGCGTGCGCGCCTTGCGCAGATGGCCGACAGTTTGCGCACCACGCTGCAGGCAAGTGGTTATGACACGCTCGCCTCGACGACGCAAATCGTTCCCGCAATCATGGGTGACGCGGCAGCGGCACTCGATGCGGCGCAGCGGCTCAAGGACGCCGGCGTGCTGGCAGTGGCGATTCGTCCGCCGACGGTGCCTGCAGGGAGCGCACGGCTGCGGTTTGCGCTTTCTGCCGCCCTGTCAGACGCCGCGTTCGAACGCGTATTGACGAGCGTCGCCCAACTGAAGCGATGACCACTGTCATCCTCGTCAACGGCTGGGGCTACGATGCCAGCATTTGGGACGCGGTGCGCAGCCGGCTCACGCCCGCGCTACGCGTCGAAACACTCGACCTCGGCTTCTTCTCTGCCGCCGACGCCGCCCCGCCAGCGCCGACTTTTGCAGAGCCGGTCATCGCGGTCGGCCATTCGCTCGGCGCGTTGTGGTGGCTGGCGAAAGCGGAAATTCCATGGCGGCGGCTGTTGTGCATCAACGGCTTCCCGCGCTTCACGGAAACGCCGGGCTATGCGCCGGCTATTGCCCCGCGCGTGCTCGCCCGCATGCAAACGCAGTTCGCACGCGAACCGGCAACGGTACTCGCCGAATTTCATGTTCGCTGCGGAGCGGCGGGACCAACAGTCACATCCGACACCCCTAGGCTCGCCGCCGGGCTCAACTGGCTATCCGAGTGGGACGGCCGGGCAAGGCTTGCCGCCCGCTCCGCCAGCGTATTCGCGCTTGCTGCTGCAAATGACCCGATCGTGCCACGCGCGATGAGTGAAATGGCTTTCGCCGCCCTGCCCGCCGGCCATCTCGAATACCTCGACGACGCCGGTCATGTGCTGCCGCAGGCCGCGCCAGATCACTGCGCACGCCTGATCGAAAGGCTTGCACAGTGAGCCACCCCGATTTCCGCAAGCGCGTCGCCACCCGCTTCGATGCTGCGGCCGCCCGTTACGACGCCCACTCTGGGGTACAGCAACACGCGGCGGCGCACCTCGCCGGACTCATCGCCACGGCGTCGCTGCCGCCACGCCCGCGTGTGCTGGAAATCGGCTGCGGTACCGGTCACCTGACACAACGGCTGACCTGGCATCTGCCGGGCGCAATAATATTCGCCACCGATATCGCACCGGCGATGCTTGCCGCCTGTCGCGAACGACTATGCGAAGACCGGCGTATCGCTTTTGCCGCCATGGACGGCACGCAGCCGGCCGTAGCCGGTTCGTTCGACCTGGTATGCGCAAACCTCGCCATACAGTGGTTCGAGAATCTGCCCGCCGTGCTGGCTACCTACACCCGCTTGCTCGCCCCCGGCGGCATGCTGGCGGTCAGCCTGCTCGGCACCAGAACCTTCCGCGAGTGGCAGGACGCACACGCGCGACTGGGGCTCGTGGCCGGCACGCTCGCGATGCCGACGGCACAACAATGCCGTGCTGCGTTTCCGGCCGACGGCCGGTTGCAACTCACAACCGAAATCAGAATTGACCAGCCACCCACCGCACTGGACTTCTTGCGCTCGCTACGCGCCATCGGCGCCGACACGCCGACGCCGGGTCACACGCCCCTGTCCGCAACCAAACTGCGTCGCGTACTGAGCGAACTGGGCGAACTGGGCAAATCGCCAAAGATCACTTACGAGTTGATGTACGCACGCTGGCAGCGCAGAGAAGAACCCCCAATACCTGAAGCGCCAAGAACTACTTGAAGCACCCGATTCCGGATGGCGACTTCATTTATCCAGCATCTGGATGGCATGGTCAACGATGCCACCGCGTTTCAGCCGGTCGAAGCGGCGCGCGCGATCCTGCCTGACCAGGGTACCGAGATAGTCGAGATTGCGGTCAACCGATTCAAGATAATAATTGCGTCTGACACCGCGTGCCTGATCGAAATGCTTGGTCAGATGAGGTGCCAGACCACCCAACTCGTTCTGCAGGCGTGCCGCCATCATCTTGTAAAACCCATCAGTTTTTTCGAGCAGGTCGTGGATGTCGGTAAAGAAACTGATACCGGCTTCCTTGAATTCGAAGTACAGCAGCAACAAACGCTCGAGGTATTCGCGGTTTGCCATCTGACCGACCAGATCGGCCGTAGCGGTAATACTGGCCGCCAGGCGCACTGAGGGATTATCGAAGTCTGGCATGACGGCAACCGGCCGGTGATCGGTGGTGAGAATCACCTTGCCAGTCGCTGACAGCAATTCGGGCGACAGCAAATGACCCAACTGGGTTTCGGTGAACACCACACCGCGTACCACGTGCGTATCGGTAAATTGCGCACCCGTCCCCTCCGCCTCCTCGTGATGCATCAGGTAGCCGGAATCGTGCAATAAGGCACCGACGATGCAGGAATCGATGGCGAGAGTGTCAAGCATTTGCCCGCCAAGGTGCAGGCCGTGCAGGAGGCGCGCACTACAGAGCACCACCTCAAGCATGTGGCCTTGATCGTGATAGGGCGTGAGCAGCGATGTGTAACCCGCGACCTGCCCCCCACACCCAGCCTCGATCAGACCAAAGGCCGTGTCGATGTAGGTCATGTCGTGACCCGGTGAAATCGCGCGGACAAGGTGGTGAACCTGTGCGCGGATCTCGCCAAAGTCGCGACTGTTACCAATTTCGAGTGCGGGACTGTTAATCATTCGGAGGGAGTTTAACCTTGACAACGCCAAAAACAGATCAACCACTACCCTTAAATATTTCTTTGGTTATAGACCAAATTTTCCCGGCACCCCATCAGACGGAGGTATTAGCCAGACCGGGATCAAGTCAACCCCCCTTCGCACCCCACACATGCTGCATCGCAACATATTTCTAATCACTCACCCTTTACCAAACGCCCACAACAGACTGATTTTTCGTATGCTTTTCCAACTTGAGTACCTACTATATGTAGTGGTATAAATTTCATCAGCTACTAGAGATTTTGATAACTATATGATTTAACAAGGAGCAAAAATTTTTTAGTTCACACTCTCAGGAGGTCTCGCTATGCTTCGCCGCTCCCGTGAATCACACCAGACAACCCACCCACTCAACCAGCCAGCGAACTCGACCATGACCATGGATCAAAGCACTGCCGAAACAGATCAAGCGTACTCAGATTCGCAAGAATACACAGGGCAACTGGGTCTGCCCCTGCCGCAGGAAATCTCCGGTGAAGTCCTGCTCGAGAAGTACGCCAAGGGTAACGAGCGCGATGTGCGCGATGTGCGCAGTCGTGTTGCGCGCGCACTGGCGAGCATCGAGGCGGAAGGAAATGTCACTCTGTGGGAAGCCAACTTCCTTGACGCTCAGGAAAACGGTTTCGTGCCCGCCGGTCGTATCAACTCGGCTGCTGGCACCGATCTGTGCGCCACGCTGATCAACTGCTTCGTCCAACCGGTAGGCGATTCGATCTCGGAAATTGTCGACGGCCGTCCGGGCATCTACACCGCGTTATCGCAAGCCGCCGAAACCATGCGGCGCGGCGGCGGCGTCGGCTACGATTTCTCCAGCATCCGGCCGGTCGGCGCCCACGTCAAAGGCACCCAATCGCGCGCGTCCGGCCCGGTCTCCTACATGCGTGTCTTCGACCGCTCCTGCGAGACCGTCGAATCCGCCGGTTCGCGCCGTGGCGCCCAGATGGGCGTCCTGCGCTGCGACCACCCGGATATCGAAGCCTTCATCCATGCCAAGGACCACGGTGATCTCTCGAACTTCAACCTTTCCGTAGGTGTCACCGATGCCTTCATGAAAGCGGTCGAAGCCAGTGGCGATATCGAACTGGTGCATCGCGCCGAACCATGCACCGACGTCAAACAGGCCGGCGCCTACCAGCGCGACGACGGCCTCTGGGTCTATCGCAAGGTGCCTTCGCGCGAATTGTGGGATCAGGTCATGCGCTCGACCTACGACCACGCCGAACCCGGCATCCTGTTCATCGACCGCATGAACCGTGACAACAACCTCAACTACTGCGAAACCATCGAGGCTACCAACCCCTGCGCCGAACAGCCGCTGCCACCCTATGGTTGCTGCTGCCTTGGCTCAATCAACCTCACCAAATTCGTCAATCACGCTTTCGAGGAAACTGCCAATTTCGACTACGCCACCTTCGGCCGCGTCATCGACATTTCGGTACGCATGCTCGACAACGTGCTCGACGTTACTCACTGGCCTCTGCCCCAGCAGCAGGCCGAGGCCGCCGCCAAACGCCGCATTGGCCTGGGTTTTACCGGGCTGGGCGACGCACTGATCATGCTTTGCCTGCGCTACGATACGGAAGAAGCACGCCAGACCGCCACCAAGATTTCCGAATTCATGCGTGATCGCGCCTACCTGGCCTCAGTCGAACTCGCCAAGGAGCGTGGTGCCTTCCCGCTCTTCAATGCCGACCTCTATCTCTCCGGCGGGAATTTCGCCTCACGCCTGCCGCAAACCATCAAGGATCAGGTTCGCAAGCACGGAATCCGCAACTCGCACCTGCTTTCCATCGCGCCCACTGGCACGATTTCGCTGGCCTTCGCCGATAATGCCTCGAACGGTATCGAGCCGCCCTTCTCTTGGACTTACACACGCAAGAAGCGCATGGCCGACGGTACGCACAAGGAATATGCTGTTGAGGATTACGCTTGGCGCCTTTACAAGCATCAGGGCGGCAACGTCAGCAAACTGCCCGACTACTTTGTCACCGCACTGGAAATTTCCGCACAGGCGCACAAGGACATGGTGGCCGCGGTGGCGCCCTGCATCGATACCGCCATTTCAAAAACGGTGAACGTGCCCGAGGATTATCCTTACTCGGAATTCGAGGATCTCTACCTCACCGCCTGGAAGGCCGGCCTGAAGGGCTTGGCCACCTACCGTCCGAACAAGATTCTCGGCAGCGTATTGTCGGTCGAGCCGTCATCGGCCCAGCCCCAGGCACAAAAACAGCCGCAGGACGTCACCATCGACAGCGCCAACCGTCGCCTGAAGATCGGCTCATTGCCCGCGCCCGTTCTGTCAAGCCTGCGCTGGCCAGGCCGGCCGCGCATGACCGACGGCAATGCCGCCTGGACCTACATGATCGAAACACCACACGGCGAGTTTGCCCTCTTCGTCGGCCAGATCGAGAACGAACTGCGCAAGGCCGTTCCCTTTGAAATCTGGGTAAATGGCTCTGAGCAACCGCGCGGTCTCGGTGCCGTCGCCAAGACCCTCTCGATGGACATGCGCGCAAATGATCCCGCCTGGCTCAAGCTCAAACTCGACGTACTGGCCAGCACCGTCGGCGAAGAGCCCTTCGAGATGCCCATGCCACCCCATGGCGAACACAAGATGATGCCGGGTGCCGTATCGGCGATGGCACAAGTCATCCGCCATCGCTGCGAACAAATGGGCGCACTCACCAGCGACGGCGCCACACCGGTGCTGGACTGCATGTTCAGCCGCGATGAGCCGAAGACCGGTACCGACGGCACGCTGTCCTGGACGGTGGATATCGTGAACCCCGCTTCGCGTGAAGACTTCGTGCTCGGCCTGAAGGAAATCACCCTGCCT
>CAJBAP010000220.1 GCA_903950295.1 uncultured Rhodocyclaceae bacterium | reverse complement strand
GGTCTGACGCTGGAAAATCTCGGCGCGGCGCAGCTGGAAATCGATCAACTGTCTGATGACGCCCTTGCAACGGTTGTAGCCGAACTGACGCGGCTGGATTTGCCCGAAGAACACTGGCCGGGCTACCTCGAGCGGCTGGCGCTCGAACTGCCGGGCTGGTCGGGCATGTTCCTCTGGCGACAGAATCATCCGGGTTACGCCGACACACAGCATGTCCCGGTGGCGATGCTTGATTACCTCGCGGTGCGTCTCGTGCTCGAACGCCTGGTGGCAGCCGACATCGTGCGCCGGCACTGGCACATTGACTATTCCTTGCCCGCGCTGGGTGCCTACTTCCGCCGGCATCCGGCCGAACTCTGGGTGCGCCATGCTTTTCATTCCGGCGATTTGCCGGAATACCTGCTGGAACTCATCGAACCGCATCTGCCGGCGGTGGGCGAGGCGGCTCTGCCACAAGATCCTCACCTGTGGGATGGCTTGGTTGACCAGATCGAGGCCTGGCGTGCGACACCGACGGCAGAAAGCGCCGCGCGCCACGGCCCGACACGCTCGGCCTGGCCGCTGTTCCGCCTCGCCCAGCATCTGGGCGTGAATGCAGACGCACTGCGGGCGCTTGGGCGCGGCGGTGCCGAGGCGCTGCTGGGCGCTTTGCGCCAACTCGACGAACATCAGCGTGGCTTCATCTGGCTCAATGCCTACGAGCGCCACTACCGCGAACAGATCTTCGCCGGACTTGCCGCCAATCACGGTCGCTGGCACGGCCACAAACCTGGTCCGACCGCGCAACTGGTGTTCTGCATGGATGATCGCGAGGAGGGCATGCGCCGCCACCTCGAAGAAACCAACCCGCAACTCGAAACTCTGGGTGGGGCGGCGCACTTCGCGGTGTTCCAGAATTATTACGGCCTCGACGACAGCAAGCCGACGGCGCTATGCCCGGTGGTGCCGGAGGTGATCATTCCCTCGCACGAAGTGCATGAGGTGCCACGGGAAGAGAAAGTGGATTCTGGCGGGACGACGCCAGAAAAAGTCGGCGCTGGCGGGACGGCAGCCGAACACCGTCGCCGCCACAAGCGCCGCCTGCGCTGGCAGGATCGGCTGCACCAAGTGACGCGGCGCAGCCTGATCATCGGCCCGCTGCTAACTTCGCTGTCTGCACCCTTCGCTTTGCTGACGCTGCTGTGGCGCACGCTATCCCCCCCCAGTTTTGGTCGCTTCAATACCGGGTTGCGCGATCGTTTTGATCTGACGGTGGCGACGCGCCTCGACCACAATGCGCCGGCAGACGCCGGCCCCGCCACACCGCAGGCCCCGCGTCATGGTTTCACCGATGCCGAGCAGGCCGAGCGCATCGGCAACTTTCTCACCGCGCTGGGCCTGACCAGGGACTTCGCACCGTTGGTGGTTATCATGGGCCACGGTTCCAACAGCACCAACAATCCGCACCTGGCGGCCTACGATTGCGGCGCCTGTTCCGGTCGGCATTCCGGTCCGAACGCGCGCCTGTTCGCGGCGATGGCCAACCGTCCCGAGGTGCGCGCCCTGCTGGCGGCACGCAATATCCATGTGCCGGTAGCCACGCATTTCCTCGGCGCCGAACACAACACCGCCGACGACCTGATCACCTGGTACGACCGCGAGGATCTCCCTCTCCC
>CAJBAP010000219.1 GCA_903950295.1 uncultured Rhodocyclaceae bacterium | reverse complement strand
TTTCGTATCCAGCGCAAACAGCAGGGGCAGGCGTGAAGGGTGCTGCGGATCGATGTTCTCCTCGCGGCAGCACCAGTACCAGCAGCGGCGCAGACCTTCGTTGTTCTGCTGTTCGTCGCCAAGAACCACCGCCGGCGTGTGATGCAGGAAACGGCCGAAGGCCCGCTGGCAAAAGGCCTCGTAACCCTTGGTGTAGAGGATGAACTCGTGCCAGAGATCGTCGGCCGCCTGTGAGGGCATCGAGACAAAACGGTGGCCGGAGAGGTGGTGGGCGAGAAAGAACTGCCGCAGGCCACGCGCCACCAGTGCGCGATCTTTCAGGGCGAGCTCCGGTCGGCGCTTGGCGAGGCGATCCAGCAAGCCCTTGGGAAAAACATGGTCGCGGATGAAGCGTTCGCGCGCCAGCAGCAGATTGCGGTGCCAGAGCGCGAACACGATGGCTGCCAACAGGAGACTGACTACTCCGAGGACGATCACGGCAAAAAGTCGGCGCTGGCGGGACGGCGGCTTTACGGGCTCAGGCGCGCTTCTTCTGCTTGGCCGGCTGGCGTGCTTTTTCCAGCGTATCGAACAGGCGATTGAATTCGTCGGTCAGCTTGTGACGGGCATCGAGGTGGATCATCGGCTTGGCGTGCTGGTGCGATTCCTTGATCTTCACCGAGGCCGAGAGGTAGGGCTCCAGCACCGGCAGACCCTCGGCACGCAACTCATCCACCACCTGTTGCGGCAGGGTGGCCCGCGCCTGGAACTGATTGACGACAATGCCTTCGACCGCCAGCCGTTCGTTGTGGTCGGCGCGAATTTCGGCGACGTTGTCGAGCAACGTGTAGAGCGCACGGCGCGCAAACTCATCACAATCGAAGGGAATCAGGCAACTATCGGCAGCGATCAGTGCCGAGCGGGTGTAGAAGTGCAGCGCCGGTGGCGTGTCGATAAAGATCTCGTCGAACTCCAGCTTTTCGAGCGCCTCTTTCAGCTTGTAGATCTTGTAGCGCGATTCGAGCTTGGCTTGCAGTTCCTCCAGCGCGGCATCGGCCGGCATGACAAAAAGATTTTCGAAGGGCGTGGCGTGAACAAAATCCTCGGTCGCCTTCGGTCGCAGCTTGAAATTGAGCATCTGGTCAAAGAATTCGGTGACCGTAGACTCGAGCCCGTCGGCTGCTGCACCCAGCAGATAGCGGGTCGAATTGGCCTGGGGATCGAGATCGACCACCAGCGTGCGGGAACCGCGCACGGCGGCAATGGCGGCCAGGTTGCAAGTAATGGTGCTCTTGCCGACACCGCCCTTTTGGTTGAAGACAACGCGTTTCATGGCATTCCCGTCCATTGAGAGATGCGCCATTTTCGCACAGGGGTAAGATTGCGCCTTCTTTCTTGAACCGTATTGCGCACATGAGCCCAGAAACCAGCACGCCGAGTGTCGATCTGACCGCCGCTGCCCTCGAATATCACGCTTTCCCGACCCCCGGAAAGATCTCCGTCGTCCCAACCAAGGGACTGACCAACCAGCGTGACCTCGCGCTCGCCTACTCACCCGGTGTCGCCATCGCCTGCAACGCCATTGTTGCCGATCCGCGCGAGGCGAGCCGGCTGACGTCGCGCGCGAATCTGGTTGGCGTCATCACCAACGGTACGGCCGTACTGGGCCTGGGCAACATCGGCCCGCTGGCTGCCAAGCCGGTGATGGAGGGCAAAGCGGTGCTGTTCAAGAAGTTTGCCGGGATCGACGTCTTCGATATCGAACTGGCCGAAAACGATCCCGACAAATTGATTGACGCCATCGCCGCGATGGAGCCAACCTTCGGCGGCATCAATCTTGAAGACATCAAGGCGCCGGAGTGTTTCTACATCGAGTCCAAACTGCGCGAGCGCATGAAGATTCCGGTGTTTCACGACGACCAGCATGGCACCGCGATCGTCGTCGGCGCAGCAGTATTGAATGGGCTGAAACTGATCGGCAAGGATATCGGCACGGTGAAGCTGGTGACTTCCGGCGCCGGCGCCGCCGCGCTGGCCTGTCTCGAACTGCTGGTGAATCTCGGCGTCAAGGTCGAGAACATCTGGGTCACGGACATCAAGGGCGTGGCCTATGAAGGCCGTGTCGAGGACATGGACCCGATCAAGGCGCGCTACGCCAAAAAGACAGATGCCCGCACGCTCGCGGAAGTGATCCAAGACGCCGACGTCTTCCTCGGCCTTTCGGCCGGCGGCGTGTTGAAGAAGGAAATGGTGGCGAAGATGGCCGCGCAGCCGCTGATCCTCGCGCTCGCCAACCCGACGCCGGAAATCCTGCCCGAAGAAATCAAGGAAGTGCGCGACGACGCCATCATCGCCACCGGCCGTTCGGATTACCCGAATCAGGTCAATAACGTGCTGTGTTTTCCCTTCATCTTCCGCGGTGCGCTGGATGCCGGCGCCTCGACGATCACCGAACAGATGAAGCTCGCCGCCGTGCGCGCCATCGCCGAACTGGCGCAGGCCGAGGCTTCCGACGTGGTGGCGTTGGCCTACGGCGGCGAAGCACTCGCCTTCGGCCCGGAATACCTGATTCCCCGGCCTTTTGACCCGCGCCTGATCGTGAAAATCGCGCCCGCCGTGGCACAAGCGGCAGCCGACTCCGGTGTCGCCAGCCACCCCATCACCGACCTCAACGCCTACCGCGACCAGCTTAATAACTTCGTCTATCACTCCGGCTTCGTCATGAAGCCGGTGTTTGCCGCCGCCAAACAGGCCCCGCGTCGTGTAATTTACTGCGAAGGCGAAGACGAGCGCGTGCTGCGTGCGGTGCAGGCGGTCAAGGACGAGGGGTTGGCACAGCCGGTACTGATCGGCCGCCCGGAAGTGATCGAACATCGTCTGCTGCGTGCCGGTTTGCGCATCCGCGCCGGCGTCGATTTCGAGGTCGTCAATCCGCTTTCAGATCCGCGTTACCGCGATCTATGGAACGAGTACCACCAGTTGATGGGCCGTCAGGGCATCACGCCGGAAATGGCCAAACAGGCGCTGCGCTCCGATACCACGCTGATCGGCGCGATGCTGCTGCGGCGCGGTGATGTCGATGCCATGCTCTGCGGCATGGTCGGCCGCCACGCCCAGCACCTGCGCCATATCGAAGACATCATTGGCCTGAAACCCCGCGCCCATTGCTTCGCGGCAATGAACCTGCTGCTGCTGCCACGCCACACCTTGTTCATCTGCGATACCTACGTCAATGAAGACCCGGACGCCGGCCTGATCGCTGACCTGGCGCTGATGGCCGCCGAGGAAGTGCGTCGCTTCGGCGTCACGCCCAAGGTGGCGCTGCTGTCGCATTCCAACTTCGGCAGCGTCCCTTCGGAGGCAACGCGCAAGATGAGTCGTGCGCTCGAAATCATTAACGCCCGCGCGCCCGAACTGGAAGTCGATGGCGAGATGCACGGCGATGCCGCGCTCAACGAATCGCTGCGCTCCCGCCTGAACACCAGCTGCCGCCTCAAGGGTGAGGCCAACCTGCTGATCATGCCCAACGTCGATGCCGCCAATATTGCCTTCAACCTCTTGAAGGAAACCAACGGCGACGGCATCACCGTCGGTCCCATCCTGCTCGGCGCGGCGAAGCCCGTGCATATCCTCACCTCCACTGCCACCGTACGCCGCCTGGTCAACCTGACCGCGCTCGCCGTGGTGGATGCCAATCATCTGCGTTCATAGAAAGAAGAAAGGAAGCCTGCCATGCCCCATGCAATCCGTATCCATGAAACCGGCGGTCCGGAAGTCCTGCGCTGGGAAGATGTCGGCACTAGCCAATTGTCACAATTGGCACCCAATGAAGCGCGCGTGCGTCACGAGGCGGTCGGCCTCAACTTCATCGACGTTTATTTCCGCACTGGCCGCTATCCGCTGCCATTGCCCAGCGGCCTGGGACTGGAAGGGGCTGGCGTGGTTGAGGCCGTCGGTAGTGCAGTCACTGAGGTAAAGGTTGGTGACCGCGTGGCTTATGCGGGAGGGCCACCCGGAGCCTATGCCGAGGTACGCAACATCCCGGCTGACCGGTTGGTGAAGTTGCCGGATGCCATCGACTTCAAGACCGCCGCCGCAATGATGCTGCAAGGCATGACCGCACAATACCTGTTGCGCCGCACTTATCGCGTAAAGCCCGGTGACAAAATTCTGATTCAGGCAGCGGCGGGTGGCGTCGGCCTCATCGTCTGCCAATGGGCCAGGGCACTCGGTGCAACGGTAATCGGTACGGTCAGCTCGGATGAGAAAGCCGCACTCGCCAAGGCGCATGGCTGCGATCATCCGATCGTCTATACCCGGGAAGACTTTGTCGCACGTGTCAAAGACATCACCGGCGGTGAAGGCGTGCCGGTGGTGTATGACTCGGTCGGCGCCGATACCTTCATGAAGTCGCTCGACTGCCTGCGGCCACTGGGAATGATGGTCACCTTCGGCCAATCGGCGGGGCCGGTAGCGCCGGTGGATACGCAGGAACTTTCCAAGCGCGGCTCACTGTTCCTGACGCGACCGACCTTGTTCACCTACATTGCCAAGCGTGCCGATTTGTTGCAAAGCGCTCAGGAGTTGTTTGACATGGTGGCAACCGGCAAGGTGAAGATCGAGGTGAACCAGACCTATGCGCTGAAAGATGCCGCGCAGGCACACATCGACCTCGAGTCACGCAAGACCACCGGCTCAACAATTCTGTTGCCATAAGTACCGCCCTGACATGCAGACCTACATGATCGCCAATCCGAAGGGTGGTGTCGGCAAGAGCACGCTGGCAACCAACCTGGCCGGCTGGCTCGCCAAGAGTGGACAAAATGTAATGCTGGGTGACATCGACCGCCAGCAATCATCGCGTGAATGGCTGCGACTGCGCTCGCCGGCGTTGCCCTATATCGCCACCTGGGAAATCCAGCCAGGCCAACCGGCACGCCCGCCGCAAGATGCGACTCATATCGTGCTCGACACGCCGGCGGGACTGCACGGCAAGAAACTCGCGCAGGTACTGAAGTGGGTCGATCGCGTCATCGTGCCGCTACAACCCTCGCTATTCGACATCCTCGCCACGCGCCACTTTCTCGATGAGCTACTGACGGAGAAGCAGGTACGCAAACATCAGGTTGAAATCGCCGTAGTCGGCATGCGCGTCGATGCGCGCACGCGCGCGGCCGGCGAACTGGAGCGTTTTCTGGTGAATTCCGGTCTGCCGGTGGTCGCCCATTTACGCGACACGCAAAACTACGTACAGGCCGCTGCACACGGCATGACGATCTTCGATCTGCCCGCTTCGCGCGGAGCCCAGGACTGGGAACAATGGGCACCGATCCTGCGCTGGACCGGGGTAAGCTAAAACAGTTCGAGCTCTGAAGTTTGCAACTTCGGGGGCTGTAATTTTCCCTCGGCAACCAGGGTTTCATAGGCGTGGCACTGATTGCGCCCATGCCCCTTGGCGTAGTAAAGCGCCTCGTCCGCAGTGTCGAGAACGATGGATGGCGTATCGCCAACCGTGATGCGCGTAAAACCGGCACAGACGGTAACCCGACCGACTTGGGGAAATTCGAAATTTTCGACACGGGCGAGAAAACGCTCGAAGGTACCCTTGGCATGGGCAAACTCGGCGGGGCGCAGCAGCGCGACAAACTCCTCACCGCCAAAGCGAAACAGTTTGTCCTGCACACGGAAACTTTCACGCATCAAATTGGCCATCAGGATCAAAACTTCATCGCCAATCAGATGGCCGAAGCGATCGTTGATGGTCTTGAATTTGTCGATGTCCATCACGCCGAGCCAGTGGTCACGTGCCTGCGGATGGGCATGACGCCGCTGAGGCAGGTGCAACACACCCGACCCGACATCCTCCTGCTTTGGGATATTGGTCAGAATTTTGATCAGGTATTCGTCGAAGGTCTTGCGGTTGAGCAATCGGGTAAGCGTGTCGGTTTCACTGTAGTCGAGCAAGGACAGGCAGTTTTTCAGCAGGGCGGCTAAACCATGAGCGATATCGATGTCCGCAATGGCCGGCGGGGTAAGGCGTACCACCACTAAAAATCCATAAGGCTCGTGCAGATCGTTTCTCAGCATCAGGATCAGGCGCGTATTGCCGTCCGGCAGGAGTTCGATAACCGGCGCATCACTGCAGAAGCAGGTCTGCAGGTAGGGGAAGTTTTCGATCGAGCCGATCCGTTGCGGCCAGGAAAATCCATCGTCATAGGTAATGGCAACGGACGAGCCCGCTTCGATTTCCGCCGACAAGCCGACCAGCACATCGCCAGGCGGCAGGAAAACCTTGTACAACTCGGTGCGGATTCCGCCCAGAATCTCATTCACTGCTGCAATCACGCTCACCTCAAGCGGCCCGCGGTTACGGTGGCGGGTAATCAGATCAACGTGGTGAAGAAGCGGATTCACAGATCGAAAACAGGAGAATTGGCTTGATTGGCTTGGTGTCTTTGCAGTATAGCCATATTGCCATTCTCAGAAGAGGCCATGCACCATTTTTGCGAGCAGCAACAAGATGACGCCGGCAAAAACTTTTTTCAGCGTCGCTACCGGCAAATTATGTGCGGCCTTCGCACCCAACGGGGCGGTCAGCATGCTCGTCGCCACGCCATAAGCCAGCGCCGGCAGGTAAATGTAGCCAAAGCTGCCCTCCGGCATGCCCGTGGCGGCAGAACCGCCGACCAGATAACCCGCAGTACCCGCCACGGCAATGGGCAGGCCGATTGCCGCAGACGTGCCGATAGCCTGATGCATCTTCACGTTGCACCAGGTCATGAAGGGCACCGAGAGCGACCCGCCGCCAATGGCGACCAGCGCCGAAATCGCACCGATGCCGCTGCCGACGAAAAACATGCCCAGGCTTCCCGGCAACTGGCGTGATGGCTTGGGCTTGATGTTCGCCAGCATCTGGAAGGCAACATAGCTCATGAACACGGTGAAGAAAATGGCCAGCGGGCGAGTAGGGATCGCGCTCGCAAGTTGCGCGCCGGCAAAGGTGCCG
Organism: uncultured Rhodocyclaceae bacterium; assembly: GCA_903950295.1. The sequence goes on along the minus strand of CAJBAP010000219.1, from coordinate 4,093 downwards.
AGCACGATGCCCGGCGCGATGACCCACACGATCGGCCACAGCACCGCGCCATGCCGGTGATGCGCGCGCAGACTGGAGATCGAAGTGAAGATGATGGCGGCCATCGAGGTACCGAGCGCGAGATGCATCAAATGCTCGGCCGGAAAACCCTGCGCAGCGAACATCAGCGCCAACACCGGTACCATGATCGCGCCACCGCCGACACCCAGCAGACCGGCAAAGAAACCTGCCACGGCACCCAGTGCCAGATAGCCCAGCAGCCAGATCATCTGATGAGATTCCTGACGATGAACTCCCATTCCGCCGGGTCGACCGGCGTGATCGACAAGCGGTTGCCGCGCTGAAGAACCCGCATGTGGGTGAGTTCGGGATGGGCGCGTAGCTCATCGAGGCCGATCAGACGGGTTTTCCGTATTGCCCGTACGTCGACATTCATCCAGCGCGGGGTTTCGGGGGTGGCCTTCGGGTCAAAATAGGGACTTTCCGGGTCAAACTGGGTGCGATCCGGATAGGCCAGCTTGGCCACTTCGGCCAATCCGGCGATGCCGGGTAGCTTGCAGTTTGAATGGTAGAAAAACACCTGGTCGCCCACTTTCATCTGGTCGCGCATGAAGTTACGTGCCTGATAGTTGCGCACCCCCCACCAATCGACCGTTTGACCCGGCATCACCAGTACATCGTCGATGCCGACGACCGACGGTTCGCTCTTCATCAGCCAGTAGCGCATGTGCTTCCTTTCATGTCACCCCGCCTCGACCGTCAGACTCTGCACCCAGGCAATCGAATCGACCAGGCACTGGTTCAAGGTTTCGCGGGTGATGCGGTAACCCAGTTGCTGCAGGATAGCGTCCGCGCCGAGCATGTCATCGTTGTCATAGCGATCTGTCAATTCGAGCAATTGCCCCAGATCACCCTCGCGGGCCAGGAGGGCAAAACGCAATTCCGGCACCACGCTAATCTCTTCGAGAACAGTCTCCATCGGCATGCCGAATGCTGAAGGCATCAAGGACATCAGGCCGGCAAGAAAGGCGATTTCGGGCAGGCTGGTCTGATTCGGGTAGCAACGCTGGGTGAGGCGTTCCATGAATGCCCCCTTGAGGGCCGACAACTGCATCAGTGGGTTGCACTCGATGTCGCCTGTATCCCCGTTGCGACTGAAGAGCAGGAGTTGCAGCCAGCGCTGGATGTGGCGCCGGCCGATGATATTGACGGCCTGGCGTACCGAGGCGATGCGCACGCGCAGGCCGACACCCGCAGAATTGGTGAGCCGCAACAACTTCAGCGTCAAGGCCGCCTCACTTTTGAACGCCTGTTCGATTTCACTCAGTTCGGCGTCATGGTTCAGCAGGTTGATGATACGGATCAGGCCTTGCGTCGCCGGATCGAGTTTCTTGCCCTCCACCAGAGTCGGCTCGGCAAAATAATAGCCCTGGAAAAACTGGAACCCGAGCGCCCGGGCGCGTTCGTGATCCGCCTTGGTCTCGACGTGACTGGCAATCGGCGATGGGCGGAACTCGGCAGGCAGGGCGAGTAATGGGCGCAAGGCCTCGTCTGTCAGAACCTTGAGATTCAATTTGACGAACATGGCCAGCTTGAGCAGCGGCAGAACCGCTTCAGTCAGTTCGACCAGGTTGTTTACGCACAGCGCATAGCCATTCCGGCTCAGTAGCTCGGCGCGGGACAACACGGCGAGATGATCGGCCAGTGCAGCATCAATCTCAAATACCACGCTATCGGGCGGCAACAGCTCGACTACTTCAGCTTGCAGAAATTCGGCATCGGCGATGATGAAGGCTTTATGGCCCCCCAGCGCGCCGGCCAACCCCAATTCGGCAAATGCCTTGCAGACAACATCAGCAGTTGCCACACCGGGCCCGGCCGCCGGCGCATGATTCTCGGCGGAATCACGGAACAGCAATTCATAACCGATCAGTGCCTGGCTGGCATCGAGAATCGGCTGGCGCCCAAGGAACAGGCGATCAAGGGGGGCGGATGGCGCTGATGGCAGGGGGGCTGTCATGCCGTGATGTTAGCGCACGCGGATAAAAAAGCGCGGCCACAAAATAGTTGGCCGCGCTTGAAAAGGTTTCCCCGCCTGTGCCGTTTGGCCGGCATCCTGAACCTGGGTTCAGAGAGGTCGCGTTCCTGCCGCTTCAGGTGCACTCAACGAGGAGTGCTCACAACGGCGGCGCTATGGGCAGCAACCGATGCACATGCACATTGGTTCAAGGAATGTAGGGCCTTGGCGAACACTGCAGGGAAATTCTTGATACCGGTAAGAATCAGAACAGCTTGTCTTGGAAAGCGAGCGCCTCATCCAGCCGCGCTTCGATGGCTTTGATCTTACGCCGCGCGCCTTCCGTGTCAACGGTATCAGTGTTTTTTTCTGCCGGTATGGCTGCACCAGATTGCGACTGGCGCGCCGCATTCAATTCGTGGGCAAGATTGAGTGCGGTCATCACGGCCAGACGTTCGCCAGTACTTTTGGTGGCCTTGGCAATCTCGCCCATGCGGATATTGAGTAACTCGGCTGCCGCCTGCAGGGAATCCATCTCCTGCGGCGCACAAGCCACGCGATACTCGCGGCCCTGTATTTTGATGTCCAGTGTTGTGGTCATTCGGGCGACCTCATTCCAGCGGCAAATGATCCATGAGGCCTTCGAGTTGCGTACGCGCTGTCGTCATGCGCTCGGCGAGCGCCTGCTTTTCCTCTTCGAGCAAGCCAACACGATCACGCAGACGATGATTTTCGGCGCGCAACGTGGCGCACAGGCCAATGACCTGCGTCACCTTGCTTTCGAGACCGCCGAGTTCTTCGTTCATGGGCACGAAGTTTGTTGCAAAATCGTTTATGGGTCAAGCAGTTCGGATTGCCTGTGAAGGTATTGCCGTAACAACCGCGAGAAAAAGTCGGCGCTGGCAATACGGCTAATGAGCGGCGGCATATAATCCGCGCCATTCGTTCGCGGTGCCCGCGATGCCGATTCGGTATCCGGGTGAAACGGGAAACAGGTGAGTTTCGAGCAAACAAGGCCTGTGCTGCCCCCGCAACGGTAAGAAAGTGCAGCTGCCTCATCCGCCACTGGGCCTCGGCCCGGGAAGGCGAGGCAGCCACGCGAAGATCGAGGATCGAGCCCTCATTCGCCACTTTTGAGCCCGGAGACCGGCCACGGACGAACCAGTGAATGCGCTGCGGGGTGTGGTGCGTCGGTGTTTGTCGCCGTCCTCTCCCTCCTGCGTGTTCGTGTTCCGTTGCAACGGCCTGCGGGGACGCTGGCCGCACAGGGAGATTCCCATGTCTATCCGCTTTACTCGTACGGCTTGTGCCGTCGCGCTTACCCTCGCCTTTCAGCCCACCTTTGCCGCCAACGATGATGAAGCTGCGATCGTCGTCACCGCGACGCGATTCCAGTCCGACTCCTCAACCCGCCCGATCGCGGCCCAGGTGATCACTGCGGACGAAATCCGCGCTAGCTCGGCAATGACGGTTTCAGAGGTATTGGGCAAGCTTGGTGGCGTGCATACCCGCATCAACTTTTCTGGCATACCTGATTCGCCGCTCGATCTTCGTGGCTTCGGCATGACCGGTGACCAAAACACCCTTGTACTTTTAAATGGCCAGCGTATCTCTGAAAACGAGAGTGCCGCTGCCCGTCTCTCGGCGATTCCGATCGACTCAATCGAACGCATCGAAATTCTTCGCGGCGCCGGAGCCGTCCTGTACGGCGGTGGGGCCACTGGCGGCACCATCAACATCATCACCCGCGCCCCCGTCACGGACGGCTTGGCCGGCAACGTCTCGGCCCTGGCGGGCAGCCACAACCTGCGCGACCTGCGCGGTGGCATGCAAGTCGGCAATGGCAGCTGGGGCCTGAGCCTGAATGCGCAGCGCTATGAAAACGATAACTACCGGGAGAACAACCGTGCCGAGCTGGAAACCGTGAGCGGCGAACTGCGCTTCGGCGGCAGGGATAATTTCATCGCCCTCAATGTCAGTGCCGACGACCAGAAGTCGCGCCTTCCCGGTACCCGCACCGAGGCGCAGCTTTCCAGTGATCCACGCGGCACCGCAACGCCGAACGATTACATGAAC
>CAJBAP010000218.1 GCA_903950295.1 uncultured Rhodocyclaceae bacterium | reverse complement strand
CGCAGCTTGCCGGGGCGGGCCAAGGCAAAGTGGCCCGTCGAGTTCTGCGGTTTGCGGCCGGATTTGGCAACGACGCTCTGGGTGAAACTGCCCTTGGCAGCATGAACGTCGGCCCAGAAGGCCTTGAGCTGGTCGATGCCGGCGGCAGAAGCGATGCCCGAACAGGCCAGGCCGCAAAGAAGGATGAAGGTGCGCATCGGCGCATTATCGCCGATCCCCGCAGTCACCCACAGCCACCCTGTGTCGTTCCCGTGCTTGCCGTCCCGCCAGCGCCGACTTTTTGATAGCATCCGCCCCATGTTCAGCGCCAAGCAAGGAGTCCCCGATGACCACCGTTGATATCGTCGCCATGCCCGTTTCAGAAAAATTAAAGTTGATGGAAACACTTTGGGAATCGCTGTGCGGGCAATCCACCGGGAACCAGGTATTGCCCGCGTGGCATGGTGAAGTACTTGATGAGCGACTGCGCCGACTCGCCGCCGGGGAAGAAACCGTGACGCACTGGAAGGAAGCCAAGGAACGTATCCGCGCTCAGATCAAGTCTCACTGATGCAAGTCAGGATCACCCGTTCGGCAGAGACCGACCTGCTCGAAGGGTTCGCTTTTTACGAGCAGCAACAGGCAGGCATCGGTGAGTATTTCCTCGACAGTTTGTTCGCCGACATCGATGCACTGGTATTGTTCGCGGGGATTCACCCCATGCCGCACGGCCCCTTGTATCGCACGCTTGCCAAGCGCTTCCCGTTCGCGATTTATATGACGTGAAGGACGATGTCGCCACCGTCGTGGCCGTGCTCGACTGCCGCCAGAATCCCGCTTCGATCACGGAGCGATTGAAGCGCGGCTGACCGCCGTACCCCATGCGGGGCATTGCCGTCCCGCCAGCGCCGACTTTTTCTCATCGTTCAGAACGCCTTCTGCCACCCCGCAGCCAGTCCTGCTGTTAGCCGGTTAACTCTTCGATCAGGATGAGGACGACTTTCTGCTGGCGTTTTGTCAGGGATCGATAACCGTTGAGCAGTTTCCCCTCGTCCGACGTCGCGCCGGTTTCTGCCACGCCGGTTGGCAGTGCGCGCGTGCCGGCCTTGCTTTCATCGGCGGTACCAAACCGTAGCCAGTGTGCGGAAACCTTCAGCCACGTTGCCAGCGTTTCCACCTTGTCTGGCGCGGGCACCGACTTGCCGGTAAGCCATTTGTGGGCAGCCTGCGACGTGATGGGCTCGTTCGGATGTCGCAGGTTGAACTGCAAAGCCAGTTTGGCGGCGGACACCGGCTGTCTGCCCTTGCGCTCGATCGCTACTCGCAAGCGGGTCGCAAAGGCCAGTTTTTCGAGGGTCGTGAACATCCCGCCATCCTGAGTCCAGCAGCGATGCAGATAAAAACCGACCAGTAGGAACTAAATGGTTGACAATTTGGTGGTGGGATTTATAGTCATGAACTAGTAACTTCATGTTTTTAATAAAAGTATTACTAAAGAAATAGATGAAATTCAGTTCGTTCGTGGCCGATCTTTGTGAAGTACGAGGCAATGGTCAGCGGGAGGATTGATGAGCGAAATTGACTTGACGGAAAAGGAATCGTCAGGTCGCGTGTTTCTCCGGGGTATATCAAAGGGATGAAAATGAACAATAGATGCACTGCTGTGTATGCTGTTTTGTTGCTCGCTGTTACAGGTTGTGCATCTCCGCTTGAGAAGGTCAAGCAGAATGATCTTCCCAGCAGCAATACGAGCAACCTGACACTTGGCGTAGTCCAGAAAAACATCAAGCACGGGATGGCGCAAGACGAGGTGGCAACGTATCTCGGTTCGCCGAATATGGTGACAAAAGATGGTGCTGGCCTCGAAACCTGGATTTACGACAAGATTTCGACTGAGGTGGTTACGGCAAGCGCAGGAAATGACCAGAAAACCATAGGGGGTTTGCTCGGCTCTCCAAATGCATTGGGTTCCAGTGTGAGTGGTGCAGCCATAGCTACAGCATCTCAATACAACAACGCATCGAGCTTGACCCGGACACAGAAGACGCTGACGGTGATCATCAAATTCAAGGAGAATCGGGTAGCCGACTACACCTACCGCGCATCTGCTTTTTAGCCCCTACAGATCTGACTATCATGAAAAGTTTGGTACTTCTGTTTTGTTGGCTATGGCTCCCATCCCATGTACTTGCCGAGCCTCTGGTGAATGGGGCAAGTGATGCGCTCCGATCTGATGCAACCAGCCTGAACGCTGATATCTTGCCTCTAGCAAAAGAGCGTACCGCAGTCGAGTTGCAGGCAATACAGAGCCGCATATTCGAGAAGTCATACAAGGATATATTCAGGGCTACCATCTACTTTTTGCAGGATGCCAAGTACAAGATATCTTTCACTGACTTCAATGCAGGGGTCATTCATGCGCAAGAATCGATTAGACAGGTAAGCCTGGGCACGAAGCAGATAGATAGCTTGGAAGCGGCAAGGATTGCTGGGTTAGCGGTGTCACAGGGCTCCAACACAGCATCATATTTTGCATCCCCGTATTACTTCTACCCTAAGCCAGCTTGGTACCAAAGCATCCCAATCATTGGCTCTGCCATCTCCTCGTTCACGACTGCATTCGATGCCTTGACCAGCAATAGCACGACAACAGCGTTTGAATCTCGCGCAATCTCAATCAGCATTGATGAGCAAGGTATGGCCGGGACGCGAATTCGTGTGGCAATAACATCAGATCTTATTTTTAGATCTGGTGCTGACATTTACGCACTTGCAGATGACTTGACTGACAAGCCGGAGATCTATCAGGATATCTTTGCCAAGATTGATAAGGCTGCGTACCTTGTTGAAAACACCAGGTAAGTTACCCCTTCGCTGCCACAAAGTTAAACGATCCTTGGTGATATCGGGCGCGGCTTAATCGAAAAGTCGGTGCTGGCGGGACGGCATCCTCGGCCTTGAGGGGTGCCACGCCGCAGGAGATGGTTTGCGGCTCGCGGCTGGGGGTGACGCCGGAATGGTTACGCTTTGGCGAGGTGGACGCGCCGACAGCGGCTTACGCCGCCAGGGAACCGGCAGCGACCGAGAGTGACCTGGAGTTGATGCGCGCCTTTCGCCGGCTCAACACCGGCCACCGTCAGGCGGTGCGGGAGATGATGCTGGCGCTGGAGCGTGCGGAGCGGCAGCGCTTGTAGGCGGGGGCCGTACCCCATGCGGGGCATTGCCGTCCCGCCAGCGCCGACTTTTTTTCAGCGCGTCACTGTTTTTTCGCCAGGCTGAAGTATTCAGATCGCTGGTGCAACACGCGGACGATTTTGACCACGCCGCCTTTCACGACATAGACCAAGGTGTATGGAAATCGCTGCATTACGCATTCCCGCGTTCCCATCCGGATACCAGACCTGAACACCAGCCCCAAGGCAGCAATTTTCTCGGCCTGTCCCAAGATTGCGTCGACCGCCCGATTCGCTACCGATTCGCCGGCAGTTTCAAAATACCAAGTTTCAATGGCCTCGATGTCCCGTCGGGCCCGGGCGGCATACTCAAGCCGCTTTTTTGGCACGACTCACTGTGCGGCGCTTTGCGAAATGGGCGCGGACTTCCTCGCCAGTCTGCGTGCGTCCGGCCTCGATGTCGGCTAGCCCCTGATTGACGGCCTTGACCGCATACTCGCAATACTCCAGGCCGTCGCGGATAACGTAACGCAACATGCTTGCCGGTGTCCTGCCGGCGACCTCGGCAAGCTTCTCGATGCGGCGGGACAGATGGGTGGACAGTGAAAGCGGTGAGGAACTCATGGACATACCCCTAGACGGCGACTGACGACGATCATAAAGAAAACGCTGCCGTCCCGCCAGCGCCGACTTTTTACTCGACCTGCTCCGGCACCAGCACTTCGCGCCCGCCGGCGCCATTCATTGACGAGACGAGTCCGGCCTTTTCCATCGCCTCGATCATGCGTGCAGCACGGTTGTAACCAATGCGCAGGTGGCGCTGCACCAGCGAGATCGACGGGCGGCGATTCTTCAGGACGATCTCGACCGCCTGGTCGTACATCGGGTCGGCTTCCACGTTGCCATCGTCGCCCCCTTCACCACGGCCGCCTTCAGAATTTTCGCTTGGCGGAGAGGCCAGCACATCGGTGATGAATTCGGGGCGCCCCACCTTGCGCAGGTGTTCGACCACGCGATGCACCTCGTCGTCGGCAACGTAGGCGCCATGCACCCGCACCGGCAGGCCGGTACCGGGGCTCAGGTAGAGCATATCGCCCTGCCCCAGCAGCGCTTCGGCGCCCATCTGGTCGAGGATGGTGCGCGAGTCGATCTTGCTGGAAACCTGAAACGAGATGCGCGTCGGGATGTTGGCCTTGATCAGGCCGGTAATGACATCGACGCTCGGTCGCTGCGTAGCGAGGATCAGGTGGATGCCGGAGGCCCTGGCTTTCTGTGCCAGTCGGGCAATCAATTCCTCAACCTTCTTGCCGACCACCATCATCAGGTCGGCGAGTTCGTCGATCACCACGACGATGAAGGGCATGGTTTTGAGAGATGGCACACCGGACTCGGGATCACCCTGCAGGGCCAGTGGGTCAGGCAGCGGCGTGCCGGCCTTTTCGGCCTCACGCACCTTGTTGTTGAAGCCGGTCAGATTGCGCACACCCAGCATGCTCATCAACTTGTAGCGCCGCTCCATCTCACCGACGCACCAGTGCAGCGCGTTGGCCGCCTTGTTCATGTCGGTGACAACCGGCGCCAGCAGATGCGGGATGCCTTCATAGACGGAAAGCTCGAGCATCTTGGGATCGACGAGGATCAGGCGCACATCCTTCGGCTCCGACTTGTAGACCAGCGAGAGGATCATCGCGTTGATGCCCACCGACTTGCCGGAACCGGTCGTGCCCGCCACCAGCAGGTGCGGCATCTTGGCCAGATCGGCGACCAGCGGCTGGCCGGCGATGTCCTTGCCCAGCGCCATGGTCAGGTGCGAGTGCATGTCGTGATAAACCTTGGCCCCGAGGATTTCGGAGAGCCGCACGGTCTGCCGCCGCGGGTTGGGCAGTTCGAGCGCCATGCACGACTTGCCGGGCACGGTCTCGACGACACGAATGCTGACCAGTGACAGCGCCCGTGCCAGATCTTTCGCGAGGCCGACGATAGTAGCGCCCTTGATGCCGGTAGCCGGCTCGATTTCGTAGCGCGTTACTACCGGGCCGGGATGGGCGGAGGTGACCAGTACCGTCACGCCAAAATCGGCAAGCTTGCGTTCGATCAGACGCGAGGTGAATTCGAGCGTATCACTGCTCGGCAATTCCTCGTTGCTGTGCTGGGCCTCGTCGAGCAAATGCAGGGGCGGCAAAGCCTCGCCGGGCGCATCGAAAAACATGGGCGCCTGGCGCTCTTTCCCGATACGTACCTCGGCCTTCTTCGCCAGCGGAATTTCGAGGTCGACCGGTTCGATCCTCACCGGGGGCGGCGGATTTTCCTCGAATTTCTTGCGCTCACCCGTGACCACGGCTTCGCGTCGTTCGGCAATCTCGCGGCCGTAACGGCGATCCTGCCAGCCCTCCCACAGTCCAATGGCGCCAAACCAGCCCGCCTCGAGCAGGCCGCCAATTTTCTCGCTGAACCATAGCCAGGATAATCCGGTCACCAGGCTCCAGCCCGCCATGACCATCACCAGCAGAATCAGGGTACCCCCAGTAAAACCAAGATAAGTAGCGGTGAACCGGCCAACCTCATACCCGAGCAGGCCGCCGGGCGCGAGCGGCAGGGGTTTGGTCAGGCTCCAGAAACGCATCGTCTCGAGTCCGCTACTGGCCACCAGCAGGATCACAAATCCCAGCAGGGCAATGAACAACGGCCGCCGATCATCGCCGAACCAATGGCTGACACGGTGATAACCAGAAGCCACCAGCAGGAACAACAGCACCGCCCACAACCAGGCGGACAAGCCGAACAAGTACAGCAATAGATCGGCGAGCCAGGCACCGAAGCGACCGCCAGGATTGGCGATGGCATCGACCACGGCCGCCTGCGACCAGCCCGGATCGGCCTTGTCGTAGCCCCAGAGAATCAGCGCCAGATAGAGGCCGACGGCAGCCACGGCAAGCCAGCGGGCCTCATGCACCAGCGCAGCGATGCGCTCGGGCAGCGGCTGGGCAACATTGCCCCTCTGCGAGAGGGAAAGCGAGGCGTAGGACATGGGCGGAATTCCGGACGATAGCAACGCCCAGATTTTCGCGCGGCACCCCAAGGATAATCGGCGGAACAAGGAAACATTCCCCGCCTAGACCAACGGAATCGACCTTTATAATGAGCGGCATCGACTCGGAAAGGATTTCAAGATGTCCCAAGCTCCACAGCGCCATTGCAAGCTCCTGATTCTCGGCTCCGGCCCCGCTGGCTACACCGCCGCCGTCTATGCCGCCCGCGCCAACCTCAACCCGGTGCTGATCACCGGCATGGCCCAGGGCGGCCAGTTGATGACCACCACAGAAGTCGATAACTGGCCGGCCGACGCTGACGGCGTGCAAGGCCCCGACCTGATGGCGCGTTTCGAGAAGCACGCCGCACGCTTCAACACCGAAATGATCTTCGACCACATCCACACCGCCAAACTCACCGAGAAGCCGATGAAGTTGAGCGGTGATGCCGGCGAATACACCTGTGACGCCCTGATCATCGCCACCGGCGCCTCGGCACAGTATCTCGGCCTGCCCTCGGAAGAGAAGTTCTCCGGCAAGGGTGTCTCCGCCTGCGCCACCTGCGACGGTTTCTTCTACAAGAATCAGGCGGTGGCAGTCATCGGCGGCGGCAATACGGCCGTCGAGGAAGCGCTTTACTTGGCCAATATCGCCAGCCACGTCACGATCGTGCATCGCCGCGACAAGTTCCGCGCCGAAAAGATCATGCAAGACAAATTGTTCGAGAAAGAGAAAGCCGGCAAGGTCACCATCAAGTGGGACTGCGTGCTCGACGAAGTGCTTGGCGACAAGACCGGTGTGACCGGCATGCGCATCAAGAATGTGAAAACCAGCGCGACCGAAGACATCGCGCTGATGGGCGTATTCATCGCCATCGGCCACAAGCCGAACACCGATCTCTTCGTCGGCCAGCTCGAAATGGAGAACGGCTACATCGTCACGCAGGGCGGCCGTGCGGGTAACGCCACCGCGACCAGCATCCCCGGTGTATTCGCTGCCGGCGATGTGCAGGATCACATCTACAAGCAAGCCATCACCTCGGCCGCCACCGGCTGCCAGGCCGCGCTCGACGCCGAGAAGTTTCTCGACAATCTCGGGTGATATGACCAACAGGACGCTCGATGCCGCATCGCGCGCCCTGTTCAAGGCGGCAGTGGCCGATGCCGTGCCACTGACGGTCGATCACATCCACCACGAACCTCCCCCGCCACCACCGATTCCGCGCCAGCGCGAACGGGACGAGCGCGCCGTTTTGGGCGAATCGCTCGCCGATGTCGATTTGCTTGAGTTGCAACTCGAGGGTGGCGACGAAGCGGTATTTCTCAAACAGGGGATGGCGCCCAAGACGCTCAAGGATCTGCGGCGCGGCCGCTGGGTCGTGCAAAACCACCTCGACCTGCACGGCCTGCACCGCGATGAGGCACGCCGGCAAGTCGCTGCCTTCCTTGCCGAGTGCCGCGCCCACGATCACCGCTGCGTGCGCATTGTGCATGGCAAAGGCCATGGCTCGCCCGGGCGCATTCCCGTATTGAAACGCCTGGTGCTCGGCTGGCTGGCGCAACGTCAGGAAGTGCTCGCTTACTGTCAGGCCCGCACCATCGAAGGCGGTGCCGGCGCGGTGATCGTACTGCTGGCAAACGACCCCTCGCCCCGGCAACCCCGGCATACCTCCCGCGACCGCACATGACGAAACGTCCAGCTTTACTTGCCCACCCCCTTGTCGGCCCCTCCCTGCTGCTGTTGCTGCTGGCCTATGTTGCAATCCTGTCACGGCCACTGACCCCGATCGACGAGACGCGCTACCTTGGCGTGGCATGGGAGATGTGGCAGAAGAGCGAATATTTTGTGCTGTTCAAGAATGGCGAGCCCTACAGCCACAAGCCCCCGCTACTTTTCTGGCTTTACAACCTGGGCTGGGCGATCACCGGCATCAACGAATGGTGGCCGAGGATGGTCTCGCCGCTGTTTTCCTGCGGCGCCTTGTGGCTGACCCTGTCGATCAGCCGCCAGCTCTGGCCCGGGGAGCGGGAAACGGGCCGGCAGGCCCTGTGGATCCTGTCTTCCAGCCTGCTCTGGATGCTTTTCTCCACATCCGGGATGTTCGACGTAATGCTGGGCTTCTTCGCACTGGTGGGAATACGCGGCCTGCTGCTTGCCGCCAATGTTTCGATGTTGCGTGGATTCGCCTGGTTCGGTGTCGCCATCGGCTTCGGTGTCCTGGCCAAGGGCCCGGTCATCCTGTTGCACCTGCTCCCCGTCGCTCTGCTGGCACCTTGGTGGAAGCCCGGCCTGGCCTGGAGAAAATGGTACGGCGGCATATTGCTGGCAATCCTCGGGGGCGCCGCCATCGCATTGGCCTGGGCCATCCCGGCAGCGATCCAGGGCGGTGAAGAATACCGACGCATGATCTTCTGGGGACAAACCGCCAACCGCATGGTGGATTCCTTCGCTCACAAGCGCAGCCTCTGGTGGTACCTGCCCTTGCTGCCGATACTCGCTTTCCCATGGATTGTCTGGCCGAGACTGTGGCGGGGCTTGCTGGACCAGGCCCGGCAGGGGCTGGATGGCGGGTTGCGCCTGTGCCTGGCCTGGCTGGTGCCGACATTCATCTTTTTCTCGTTGCTGAGCGGCAAGCAGATTCATTATCTGGTTCCCCTCTTCCCCGCCTTCGCTCTGCTGGCAGGGCACCTGTCGAGAAAGTCGAATCCGGGCGGGGTATGGCTGCCAAGCCTGCTGGTTGCCGCTGCCGGTATGGCAATGCTTTATTTCTCGCAAGCCAGCATGCGGCCGGGCATGCTGAAGGTTTGGGAAGAACCATTGCCGTGGTGGCCAGGTTCACTCCTGCTGGCAATCGCCATCGCCTCACTCGGCCTGGGACGCAATCCCGGGCGGCAAACGCATGCGCTGGTCGTCATGGGTGCCACCCTGTATATATCGATCTTGGCACTGGCCTCGAGTAACTTGTGGCAAAGATTCGATGTTCACCCCATCGCCATGAAAATCCGCGAGCTTCAGGACAAAGGCGTTCCGATAGCGAATAACGGGATCTATCACGACCAATTCCATTTCGCCGGCAGGCTCGATAAAACAATCGACGAGCTCGCTGAACAAACAGAAATGGGCCCCTGGTTCGCCAGACACCCGGATGGAGTGGTCATTCTCTACACATCCGGCATTGCGGCACAGGAAGTGCTGTTTGCGCAGCCGTATATAGGCGAGCATGCCTTGCTGGTCGATGCCCAACAGGCGCGGACGCTCGGCTTCGTCAAGTAAACCGACAAGACAGCGCTGACATGACCCTGCGACAATCTGCCGCATTCCCCTCACGCCAGCCAAGCCGTAAATTGCGGGCAACCGATGATCGCGTGAGGAGTCGCCCCGATGAGCCAAGTAAAAGACAAAGCTGCCGACCAGACAGAAATGGCCTCACTGCTGCTGGGCGCGGGTTTCGCCCTCGCCTCGTTGATTCTGCTGCCGGCCGTGGCGCAGAAGATCGGCATGGGCTCCAGCCTCACCATCGCCCTGCGCGGCGCCTTGATGCGGGCAGCCAACCGGCTCTGATTCAACGCGTTCCCCTGATGACTGATCTTGTGCGGTACGTCCGGCCAACGGGCGTACCGCTTCTTTTTTGATGCGCCCTGCCAACATTGCCTTGATCGTCCTTGCTTGCGCCAGCGGCGGCTTCGGCCTTACCTTTTTGGATGCGGCCCGCTTGCGCGCGACGAACAGCACGGCGCTAGCGGCCACCGCCGCACTGGTCGAACGCCTTGGTCTCACCGATCTGGCGCTATTCACCGAGGCGCGCTACACCCGTCACCCGACCCAGGCCGACCTGCAATCGGCTTTTCAGGATCACCCGGTTGCCTTTGAACACTTCCCCACCGGCTCGCTCATGCCGCCCCCAGCCGGCATTCTCAAAGCATATGAATCCCTGGATCGAAAAACAGCGTCACCTGATTGACTTCACGCTGGCTTCGCTGGCGCGGCGCCGGGGCAAGAACCTCGGCCTGCTGTTCATCTATGGCCTGCTGGTGTTCGTGCTCGCCTCGGTGGCGCTTTACACACACGCCCTGCGCAGCGAAGCGCAGAGGGTACTCGCGGGCACACCGGAGATCGTGCTGCAACGCCTGGTCGCCGGTCGCCACGACCTGATCCCGCCGGGTTACATCGAAAAGATCGGCCGTGTCAGGGGTGTGCAGAAGATCGAGGGACGGCTGTGGGGCTATTACTACGACAGCGTGGTGAAAGCCAACTACACGTTCATGGCCCCCCGCAACATGAAGGTCGAGCGCGGCGAAATCATCGTCGGCCCGGCGCTGGAGCGTTCGCGCGGGCTGGCCGCCGGCAACGGCATCTCGTTCCGTTCGTACACCGGAGAACTGCACACATTCATCGTCGCCGACGTGCTGCCGCAATCATCCGAACTGGTCAGCGCCGATCTGGTGCTGATGCACGAGGACGACTTCCGCGCCTTCTTTGTCTATCCCGTCGGCCACTACACCGACATTGCACTGGCCGTGGCCAACCCGCAGGAGATCCGCAACGTCGCGGTGAAGTTGATGGCAACCCTGCCCGATTCGCGCCCGATCCTGCGCGACGAGGTGTTGCGCACCTATGCCTCGATCTTCGACTGGCGCGAAGGCATCATGCTCGCGCTGCTCTCCGCTGCCATCCTCGCCTTCGGCATCTTTGCCTGGGAAAAGGCCGCCGGGCTTTCCGCAGAAGAAAAGCGTGAGATCGGCATCCTGAAAGCCATCGGCTGGGAAACCGGCGACGTCATCAAGATGAAATTCTGGGAAGGCCTGCTGATCTCGCTGCTGGCTTTCCTGCTCGGCTACATCACCGCCTACCTGCATGTCTTTTACGCGGATGCCGCCCTGTTCGAACCAGTGCTGAAAGGCTGGTCTGTGCTCTACCCGCGCTTCACGTTGACACCACACATCGACGGCTTGCAAGTCGCGACGCTGTTCTTCTTCACCGTGTTTCCCTACACCGCCGCCGTGCTGGTGCCGATCTGGCGCGCGGCGACCACCGATCCCGATACGGTGATGCGCTCATGATTGAACTGAACAGCATCCGCAAAGCCTTCAACCAGGGCAGGCACAACGAATACTGGGCGCTGGCCGGCATCGACCTCGCCATTCCTGAAAAGCAGGTCACCGCACTCCGCGGGCCTTCCGGCTCGGGCAAGACGACATTGCTCACCATCCTCGGCTGCCTCGCGCGCCCCACCGAGGGCCGCGTGCGCCTCAAGGGCGAGGATATTTCTGGCTTGCCCGAACGCTTCCTCACCGAGATTCGCCGCCAAACCTTCGGCTTCATCTTCCAGCAGTTCAACCTGATTCGTGGCCTGACGGCCATCGAGAACATCATCCTGCCCGCCTACCCAACCGGTTTGCCACGCCAGCAATTGCTCGAAAAAGCCGAGGCGCTATTGGCCGACGTCGAACTCGGCCACCGGCGCGATGCAAAAGTGGAATGGCTCTCGGGTGGCGAGCAGCAGCGCGTCGCCATCTGCCGTGCGCTGATCAACGATCCTGAAGTTCTCATTGCCGACGAACCGACCGCCAATCTCGACAGCAAACTCGCCGGCGAATTCCTCGCCATCCTCGAAGGCATGGCCGCCGCCGGCCGCACCATCATCCTGACCAGCCACGATCCGCTGGTGGTCGAGTCGTCTGTCGTGGATTATGTGGTCACGCTGCGCGACGGGCGCATCGTCGAAGAAATCTGACGCCGTCCCGCCAGCGCCGACTTTTTGCAATGATCTTCCAGCCCGCCATCATCGCCCTGCTGCTCGCCGCCGGCTTGAGCCTGCTCATGTTGCTGGCTGCCGCGCCCTTCGCCGTGCAGGTGATCCGCCACTGGGACATCACCAGCGGCAGCGAACGGCAATTGCGGCTGGAGCGCCTGACCTACCTGTTCTCGACCCTGGTCGCCTTCGTCTGCATCATCCAACTCCTCGCCGCGCTGCTGTTCGTCTTCAATGCCGACAAGATGTCGGTAATGTTCGTCGGGGCGATGTGCGCAGTCGGAGCACTGAATGTCAATCCCTACGGTTTCCCGTCGCTCTACGCCCAGCTCAGCCTATTCTTCCTCGCCGCGATGTGGCTGGCAGTGAACCACGTCGACAACCAGGCGCGCGACTACCCGCTGGTGAAACTCAAATATCGCCTGCTGCTGGCCTATGCGCCACTCCTGGCCATCGGCTTCGCCTTGCAGCTGCAATACTTTCTCGGCCTCAAGGCGGATGTCATCACCTCCTGCTGCGGCAGCCTGTTTTCCAGCGATGTCCCGACACTGGCGAGCGAAGTCAGCGCGCTGGAAGCCAAGCCTGCGCTACTGACCTTCTACGGCACGCTCGCCACCGCCATCGGCCTCGCCGCCTGGCACTGGCAACAACCGGGCAAGCTGAACGGCTATGCCACGGGTGCGAGCGCGCTCGCCGCCTTCGTCGCCAGCATCGGCGGCATCCTCGCCTTCGTCTCGCTTTACATCTACGAGCATCCGCACCACCACTGCCCGTTCTGCATCCTCAAGCCCGAATACGACTACCAGGGCTACGCGCTTTACCTCCCGCTCTTCGCCGCCACCGCTGCCGGGCTTGCCGTCGGCGTACTGCGCCTCTTTGCCGCGCATCCCAGCCTCGTGCAGATTGTTCCCGCCACCTCGCGCCGACTGGCGGGCGTTGCCGCACTCTGTTATGGCATATTCGCCCTCATCGCCACCTGGATGATCTGGCATTCCAACCTGATCCTGCTCGAATGAAGACCCTTCCCTCACTAATCCTGATCGCACTACTGACTGCCTGTAGCGGCGAACAACCCACCAAACTCAACACCGGCGCTGCCGCGCCTGCGTTCAAGACCGTGCTGCTCGACGGTGCAGCTGTCGACTTCCCCACCGCATTTGCCGGCAGGCCTGTGGTGCTGCGCTTCTGGGCCGACTGGTGCAAGTTCTGCGAGGGCGAGATGAAGATCATCGACACGGTGTGGAAACGGCACAGCGCCTCCGGACTGACCATACTGGCGGTCAATGCCGGCCAGGACAAGGCCACCGTCGCGGCCTTCATGCAGAAACTCGGCGTTGGCTATACGGCGGCGCTGGACGAAAGCTCGAAAGTTGCCAAAAGTTACGGCGTGGTCGGCCTGCCGACGACCTACCTGATCGACGCCAAGGGTATGGTGCGCGGCAAAATCATCGGCGAGGCCGACGAGGCGATGTTCGAACGCCACGTGAAGCTATTGTTGCAATGAGGCTGCAATGACGCCCTGCGACCTGTGCAGTCTCGATTGCGGCAACAAGCCCTTCGATCTGGTGACGCGCGAAAAGACCCTGCAATTCTGCTGCGAGGGCTGTCGCGGCATCTACGAAATGTTGCACGATATCAAGGCGGCACCGGCGCAACCGGTGCAGAATATGCGGACATCCACGGAAAGGAAGCGATCATGAACATGATGGGCGAAGCCACGCGGCAGATGCCGCAGATGATGGGCGGCATGGGTCAGATGATGAGTCACCCGATGGCCAGCGGCGCCATGATGGCCGCCGGCGGTTACGCTGCCGGCAAGGGGCTGCTTGGCGCCGGCACGGGCCTGTTGCGCAACCCGCTGGTATTCCTGGTGGCAGGCATCGCCGCCGGCTACTTGCTGCACAAGTACGAAAAGGAGATCGTGCTGGCGGTATCGAAGGCGACCGGCATGGGCAGGGATTTCGTACTGCACCAGCAGGAAAACCTCGACGACCTGATCGCCGAGGCACAATCACCCGCGGCTGCACCAGCCACAGCGGCGCAGGCGTAAATGGACACCACGGCAATCCAGGTCTTGCAGCGCGAAAGCGGCTACCTGCGCCTGCGCCTACCACCCGCGCTGCGTAACCCGGCAGCCGGTACGGCAATCGAGAACGGCTTGCGGAGCCTGGCCGGCGTGCTGCGCGTCACGCTGCTGACCACGGAGGGCCGGTTGGCAGTGCGTTTCGATCCGCACGTGTGCACCGCCGCCGCGGTGGCAGTGCGGCTGAAGTCCGCTCTGCCTGATTTGCCCGAGCTGCCCGCCACAGCTGCACCCGAGCCGGCGACCGACGCAATTGAACCAGCGGCAGGCACGGACGCGGGTGAACAGCTGGCGCGCCTGCGCGACAAACTCACGCAGG
>CAJBAP010000217.1 GCA_903950295.1 uncultured Rhodocyclaceae bacterium | reverse complement strand
CGTCTGACGGTACCACCCTGCTTGAGCACATTCAGGTCGCCGCGAAGCTTTGTCAGCCGCACCTCGATAGAACGGTTGACGCGCTTGAGTCCGGCGGGATTGGAGCTTGCCGCCATCAGGTACAAATCTTTCTCGATGACGTTGATGCCGTGCACGATCTCTTCGCCAACAAAGAGGCGCGCCCGTTCGTTGGCGCTTTTCTTCCGCAGTTCTGCCCGCAGGTTGTCGAAAACCATTTCGAGGCCTATCACCCCCAGCAGGCAGGCGATCGCCACGCCCATCAACCAGTTGATCGAAGGATGGGCCGGCGTGTTGGCCGGGCGCGCGGAGATTTTCATGGCCAGGCTGCCGGCTTATTTGCCCGGAGTGATCTTGTTGTCGAGGAAGCCATGCTTGCGGAAGATGGATTGCCCCTCTTCTCCAGCGGCAAAGCTCAGGAAGCGCTGCGCCAGATCGGGGTACTTCGTGCTTTTCAGCTGGATCAGAAGCAGGGACTGGGGCTTCGCCAGCTTGCGGTCGAGGTCGATGACGTCGAGCTTGGCGGCGTTGTCGGCAAAATAACCCGTGGCGCGCCAGCTCAGCGTGACGTCGGCTTCGCCCTTGCGCATGGCGTTCATCAGGCTGCGCGAGTCGGAGGCAAGAAAAGCGGCGACCTTCACTGCCCGGGGATAAATGCCCAGTTCGTCGAGGATGCGCTTGGCTTCCTGGCCGACGCTACCCGATTCGGCGTTACCGATGACGGTGACCAGATCCTTGCGCAGCATCTCGCGCGGGTCGGGCTTCACCTGTTTCGGATTGCCCTTCTGGACCACCATGGCCATCTGGTTGTAGCCGATGACCGCGTGCTCGCCGAATAGCCCCTCGGCAAGATGCTTGTCGCGATAGCTGGGTTCACCCGGCAGATACCAATCGCCGACGCCACTTTTCTTCGCCGATTGATAGAGATCCTCCGAGCCACCCTGGGCGATGGCGAGCTTGACGTTCTCGCGCTTCTCGAAAGCGCTGGCGATCTCGGTCATCGGCCGCACCATGGTGATACCGCAGTAGAGCAGGAGTTCCGGCTTGCCCGCCTGGGCAAAGGCGAGAGAGGAAACCAGCATGACGGTGGTGGTGATGGCAAGCGCGGCCAGGCGGCGCAAAATGAAAACGGGCATGGAAGAGTCCTCGCGAATAAATGGCAATATCGCGCTGCATGATACCCTTGCCCGCTTTCCGCTTGCCTGTTGATGTCATGGATTACCTCGAAAAAATTCTCAACGCCCGCGTCTATGACGTCGCGGTCGAAACGCCGCTCGAGCTGGCGTCCAACCTCTCGACGCGCAGCGGCAACCGCGTGCTGCTCAAGCGCGAAGACATGCAGCCGGTATTCAGCTTCAAGCTGCGCGGGGCTTATAACAAGATCGCTCATCTGACACCGGCACAGCGCAAGCGCGGCGTGATTTGCGCTTCGGCCGGCAACCACGCGCAGGGCGTGGCGCTGTCGGCACAGAAACTCGGCATCCGTGCAGTGATCGTGATGCCGACGACAACACCGCAGATCAAGATCGATGCCGTGAAGAAACGTGGCGGTGAGGTCGTGCTGGCGGGAGATTCCTACGACGCCGCCTACGCTCATGCCCTCGTGCTTGAGAAACAGCAAAAGCTCACCTTCGTCCACCCCTTCGATGATCCGGAGGTGATCGCCGGTCAGGGCACCATCGGCATGGAAATCCTGCGCCAGCATCCCGACCCGATCGACGCGGTATTTTGCTGCGTCGGCGGTGGCGGCCTGATTGCCGGGGTGGCGGCCTACATCAAGCGTCTGCGGCCGGAAATCAAGGTGATCGGCGTCGAGGCAATGGATGCGGACGCCATGGCGCGCTCGCTCGCGGCTGGGCGCCGGATCAAGCTTGAGACGGTTGGCCTGTTTGCCGACGGTGCGGCAGTGAAACTGGTTGGTGAGGAAACCTTTCGTCTCTGCCGCGAACTGGTCGACGAGATGGTGCTGGTCGATACCGACGCCATCTGCGCCGCCATCAAGGATGTATTCGAGGACACGCGCTCAATTCTCGAGCCGGCCGGTGCGCTCGCCGTGGCTGGCGCCAAGGAGTGGGCCAGACGCCACAAGGCACAGGGCAAGACCCTGGTGGCCGTCGCCTCCGGTGCCAACATGAATTTCGATCGTCTGCGCTTCGTCGCCGAGCGTGCCGAGGTGGGCGAACAGCGCGAAGCCGTGCTGGCCGTTACCCTGCCGGAACGGCCCGGCAGCTACAAGAAATTCGTCACCCTGATCGGCGCACGCAACATCACCGAGTTCAACTATCGTTTCCACGATGCCGGCGAGGCCCACGTTTTTGTCGGCATGCAGGTGGCCGATCGTGCCGAGGCGACGAAGCTGGTCAAGCAACTGAAAAAACATGGCTATGCCACGCTCGACCTGACCGACGACGAGATGGCCAAGTTGCACATCCGCCATCTGGTTGGCGGACATGCGCCACAGCGCAGTGGCGTAACCGTGAATGAATTGCTGTATCGCTTCGAGTTTCCCGAGCGTCCCGGGGCGCTGATGAAGTTCCTCAACACCATGGGCGACGGCTGGAATATCAGCCTGTTTCACTATCGCAACCACGGTGCCGACACGGGCCGCGTGCTGGTCGGCATGCAGGTGCCGCCGCAGGAGATGAAGGACTTCCACGCCTTCCTCAAGAATCTCGGCTACCGGCATTGGGACGAATCGAAGAATCCGGCCTACCGGTTGTTTTTGGGATGACGGCGTTTCAACCCTCGCCTGATTCCGTCCGCTGGGCAAAATACAGCGGGCGTGACGTCATTCCGCTTTGGGTGGCGGATATGGATTTTCCTGCGCCATTGCCGGTGATTGAGGCCTTGCGGCGGCGCGTCGACAACGGCCTGTTTGGCTATGGCCAGCCCTGGCCGTCGCTGGTCGAAACGGTGGTTGGCCATTGCGCGCGCGAGTATGAATGGGCGATCGAACCAGACTGGATCGTCTGGCTGCCGGGGTTGGTGAGCGGCCTGCATGTGGCGTGTCGTGCCGTCGGCGTGCCGGGTGATGGCGTGTTTACAGCGACGCCGATTTACCCGCCATTTCTCTCGACACCGGTCGAATCTGCGCGTCGGCTGTTGACGCTGCCTTTGGTGCGCGATGAAGCGGGCTGGGGCTGGGATTTCGCCGCCGCTGATGCGGTAATGAAAGCAGCGCGGCTGTTTTTGTTTTGCCATCCGCACAATCCGGTCGGCCGCGCCTGGCGCGAGGACGAGTTATGGCAACTCGCGGCGTTGGCCGAGAAGCACGATTTGGTAGTGTGTTCGGATGAAATCCACTGCGATCTAACGTTGTCGGGTCGCCACCGACCTTTCGCCACGCTCTCGCCCGAAATTGCTGCACGCACGATAACCCTAATGGCGCCGTCGAAGACCTTCAACATCGCCGGTCTGGGTTGCGCCTTTGCCATCATTCCGGATGCGCGCCTGCGGCGAAATTTTCATGCCGCCTTGCACGGCATCGTGCCGCATGCCAACGTGCTGGGGCTGGCCGCTTGCGAGGCCGCCTATCGCGACGGCGGCGCCTGGCGCACGCAGCTTCTCGACACCTTGCGTGGCAATGCGGCATGCGTCGAACAGGCCATCAGCAATTTACCCGGGCTGGACATGGCGCGGGTGGAGGCAACCTTTCTGGCTTGGATCGACTGTAGTGCGCTCGGCGTTGAACATCCGGCCGCGCTGTTCGAGCAAGCGGGTGTTGGGCTCTCGGATGGTGTGGATTTCGGACCGGGGCGTGCCTATGCACAGTACGTGCGGCTTAACTTCGGTACTACCCGTGCGCTGCTAGACGAGGCGCTCAAGCGCATCGGCAGGGCTTGCGCATCGGTAAATTAAAAAGTCGGCGCTGGCAGGACGGCATCGGGTGGCGCTTCAGCCCATGCGGAGTGTGCGCCCCTCGCGCAGCATGGCTTCGAGCTTGTCCGCCGGCACCGGTGCCGAGAAATAATATCCCTGTATTTCCTGGCAGCCCAGGCTTTCAAGGTAGTCCAGCTGCGCCAAGGTTTCGACACCCTCGGCGATAACACGGTGGCCGAGTCGTTGCGCCATGCTGACGATGGCGCCGGCGATGGCGCAGTCGTCGCCGTCGGTGGGAATGCCCCGGATGAAGGACTGATCGATCTTCAGGGTGTCGATGGGGAAGCGCTTGAGGTAGGAGAGGCTCGAATAACCGGTGCCGAAATCGTCGAGTGCCAGCGTCACGCCCAGCGCGGTGAGCGCATCCATCATGGTGATCACTTCCTCGCTGCTGTGAGTAAGCATGCCCTCGGTGATTTCGAGTTCGAGCCAGCCCGGCGGCACGCCGTGGCTCGTTAGCAGCGACGCGACGCGCGTCGCCAGACTGGGGGAGAAATCTCGCGCCGACAGGTTGACGGCAACCTTGAGGACGGGCAGCCCGGCGGCATACCAGAGATAGGCTTGCTGCAAAGCGGCTTCCAGTACCCAGGCGGACAGCCGTACGACGAGGCCGGATTCTTCGGCGATGGGAATGAACTCGCCGGGCGACACCATGCCGCGCGTCGGGTGGTTCCAGCGCACCAATGCCTCGACACCGACGATGAGGCCACTGGCGATATCGACCTTGGGCTGATAGTGCAACAGGAGTTCGTTGTTTTCGATGCCATGGCGCAGACCGGACTCGATTTTCAGGCGATCGAGCGTGCGCTGGTTCATCTCGTGGCTATAGAAGGCGTAGCCGGCTTGCCCGCTTTGCTTGGCGCGATACATGGCGATGTCAGCCATGCGCAGTAACGACTCGGTATCGAAGCCGTCGCGCGGATAGGCGCTGATGCCAATGGCCGCGCCCATCTGGAGTTCGTTCTCCTCGATGAAGAAGGGAGGATCGAGTGCCGCGAGGATCTTCTGGGCAACCACGGCCGCGTGTTCGCGCTGGGTAATATCGAACAGCGCCACGACGAATTCATCACCCCCCAGTCGCGCCACCACATCAGCTGTGCGTACTGCGCGCCGCAGGCGCTCGGCAACCTGCAATAGCAGGCGGTCGCCGATGGCATGACCGAGCGTGTCGTTGATCGGTTTGAAGCGGTTGAGGTCGATGAACAGGATGGCGCCGTGCAGGCGGTTGCGTCGTGCCTCGGCCAGTGCCTGATCGATCAACTGGTAGAGCAGCGAACGGTTGGGCAGCCCCGTCAGCCCGTCGTAATAGGCGAGGTGGTGGATGCGCTCCTCGGCCTTTTTACGCTCGGTCATGTCGGTGAAGATCGAGAAATAATGGCTGATTTGGCCATCGTGGTTCTTCACCAGGCTGATCGAGGCCCAGCTGGGGAAGTCTTCGCCATTCTTGCGCTGCGTCCAGACCTCGCCGTGCCAGCTGCCGTCCTGCTCGACTCGAACCCAGATGTCTTCGTAGAACTCGGTGGGATGACGCGTTGAACGCAGGATGGCCGGCGTTTGACCAATGATCTCTTCCTGCGGGTAACCGGTCATCTCGCTGAACGCCGGATTGACGGAAAGAATGTGCCGCGTCGCATCGGTGATGAGGATGCTTTCTTCGCTGTGTTCGAAAATGCGCGATTGCAGGCGCATGGTTTTTTCTGCCTCGACACGTGCCGTGATGTCCGACAGATAACCGATCAAACCGCAGGGTTCGCCATGCTCGTCGCGCATCAGCGACAGTTGCAGGCTGGCCCAGAAAACCTCACCCGACTTGCGCCGCCGGCGGACTTCCATTTCTCGGCCGCCATGTTCGAGAAAGGCGTCCTGGAAATTATCGCTGTCGTCCTCGGCATCGGGATCGGCATAGAGGAACAGAATATGTTTGCCGACAGCTTCGGCGGCGCTGTAGCCGAACAGTTGCTCCGCGCTCCGGTTCCAGCCGGTGATGTACCCGGCCAGATCCATGGTGATGATCGACTCGCGAATCTGGTCGAAGATTTGTGCTTGCGTCGAGTGGTCGAAACCGCTGGCCGCCATTACGCTTCCTTGCTCACCTGCACTGCCCAGCAAGCCGCTTCGACCAGCGCCATGCCCCATTCTTCAGCAGAGACGGCGCTGGCGGCGAGCGCCGTCGCCAGCGTCGTGACCGGTTGTTCTTCGCCGGCGATCACCGCGCCCAGCAACCCGCCCAGCGGGCTGTTGTCTGTAGCGCTGCCCGTGAGCGCCCCTATTACATCTTCCGGCAGGTTGAGCGGAGCGATTACCTCGATGACCGGTATGCCAAACAGCGCCTCGAGCAGGGAGAACATGCCGACCATGTAGGCGTGATCCTGTGCGTCGCGCGACAGGTGGCGGCGTTTCGCCAGAGTTTCCATCAGGCTCGCCCGCAGGGCAGCACGCGGCAGCAGCGGGCTGGCGACGGCGCTGCCTTTCGACCGCGTGTACAACAACAACTGTAACCAGCGCTGTAATTGGCGCCGCCCCAACAGGGTGATGGCCTGGGTAAAGTTGGTGATTTTCTGGGTCGAGGCAAAGGCGACCGAGTTAACCAGTTTCAGCAAATGGTAGGAAAGATTGGTATCGCGCTTGATCACGGCCTCGAGTTCGGTCGAATCGGCATCCGAGGTGACGAGCGACAGGAGCTTGAGCAGCAGGCCACGGGTGGTCGGGTCGCCCTTGGGCATCGGGGCGGCTTGGCCGGCAAGGTGTCCGGCCAGCCAGTGGAATTTGCAGAAACCGGGGCAGATGTTTTCTGTTGTGCCGAGTGCGAGGTGAGGGCCGGGCAGTTGGCGCAACCAGTCGCCCAATCCGGCTGGCATGGTTTGCCCCGGACAGGCGATGGCGAGCGAGGTGATTTCGGCGCACAGCGTCGCACCGGCTGCCGGAAAACCCGATGCCATCAGGCCGAACCCGTTTGCGTGCAGTGCTGTCAGCTGTTCATGACACGCCGGATCGGTGGCAAGTTCTACCGGAAAGCGCAGAATCAGGCGGCCTTGCGGTAGCGCGCTGCCGAGTGCCGGATCTACCTGCATGGGGTCGACGAGGGCAATGCAGGGCACTGACTCGAGTAGCTTGGTCAGTGCGCCGTCGCCCAGGAGCTGTGCGAATGCATCACCACCCAGAGGCATTTCTGCTTCCAGCAAAAGGGCAACCCAGGCATTATTGGAGTCCGTGACGGGTTGCAGGGTGATCAACGGAAATGTAGCGGGAGAACTCATGCTGCTATACCGTGGTGGCTGTGGAGGTGCGCCCGCATGATCGGACGGAACTCATGGAAAATCAAGGGGTATGCGGGGTTTGTGTTGCGTTTGCGTGAGGCGCAGGCCATTCTCGGTAGCGATCATGTCGAGGGGAATATCGTGCGCAGCGGGCCGGATGCTGTCAACGGCGCCCAGTTCGAAGCCTACGCCGACCGTTAGCGGGCGGGGCACGCATGCCGCCAGAGTGCGGTCGAAGTAGCCACCGCCGTAGCCCAGGCGATAGCCCGCAGCGTCGAAGGCCACCAGCGGCAGCAATAGAACGTCGGGTACCGGCATGGCGTCGGTAAGCGGAACGGGAATGCCGTGAGGGTCGGCCGTCATGGGTGCATCCGGCCACCAGGCACGGAACTGCATGGGTGCTGCTGTTGTCACAACGACGGGCATGGCGGCGCGCCAACCGGCGCTCAGGAGTTGATTCACCAGTGGCTGGCAGTCCACTTCGGCACGGATCGGCCAGCAGAAGGCAATGATGCCAGGCGCGCGCGGCTGCAGCAGGTCGGCAAGATGCTCGAGGATGCGCGCGCTGGCGGCGTGATGTTCGGCCGCAGGCAAGGCCAGCCGCGCCGCGATCTTTTCCTGTCGCAGCGCGGTACGGAAAACGGTGGGATTAACGGCGAAATCGCCGGGTTGATCGGTCATGGCGTGCTTAAAACCGTGTGCTAGTCTGAGAGGATGATAGCCAAAAGTATCGCCATGAAAAATTTGATCGCACTGAAGATCCTGCCGAGCCTGCTCGTTGGTTTGTTTGTCGCTCTGCCGGCGCTGGCCCAATCCGGTTCCCCCTCCGGCCACCCGGAGGACGCCAGTTTCATCGCCGCGCGCGAGGCTTTTGCCCGTGGCGATCGGGT
>CAJBAP010000216.1 GCA_903950295.1 uncultured Rhodocyclaceae bacterium | reverse complement strand
TGCGGCCTCGGTTTCCGGCGTCAGCGTCGGGTCGTCATAGAGCGCTGCGGCGAGCGGCTCCAGCCCGGCTTCGCGCGCAATCTGCGCCTTGGTACGACGCTTCTGCTTGTAGGGCAGATACAGGTCTTCGAGACGCTGCTTAGTCTCGGCGCTCTCGATCTCGGCACGCAATTCCGGCGTAAGTTTGCCCTGTTCCTCAATACTGGCAAGGATGGCGGTACGGCGTTCTTCCAGTTCGCGCAAATAGCCGAGGCGCTCTTCCAGGGTGCGCAATTGCGTGTCGTCGAGATTGTCGGTGACCTCCTTGCGATAACGGGCAATGAAAGGCACGGTCGCGCCCTCGTCGAGCAACTGGACGGCGGCAATAACCTGGGCGGGACGCACGCCGAGTTCCTCGGCAATACGTTGTTCAATAGTGGATAGCATGAAGGTAAGGAATAAATGGTGCCGACTCAATAGTGCGGCGGAATCTCGTCGCGCAGGCTGCGCTGCTCGCTCGGCAGTGATTGCTGCATTTGCTGGCGCAGCGTGCGCAATTCCTGTTGCAGCCGGTCGATCTGTTCCTGCTGTCGATAGACGGTGCGATTCAGTGTTTCCAGCAGATCTTCGGCAAAGGCCAGCTTGACCTCCAGCTCGGTCAGGCGCGCTTCCATCAATCGGTTTCCTCCACGACTGCCGGTACTAACGGATTGGGATTGGTATTGGCGAGCATCGCTGCACGCGTTTCGGGGGTTTCGAGGCTGATACGGCCCAGCGCACCACTCCGGTAGTCGGTCAGAAAAATCATCGCGGCCTTTTCCAGATCGAGCTCGCCACCGCGCCCCTTGAAGATGCAGCCGCGTTTTTTCGCAACAGTTTCGACGATACCGACAGCGTCCAGCTGAGTCGGGTCGAGCTTGTAGCGTGTTGCCAGCAGCAAGGGGTAACGTGTCAGCAGGATGCCGGCAAGAAACTTTGCCACTTCCTCATCGATCACCGCGTTGCGGCCGATGGCGTGGCTGGCGGCGAGCATGAAGCCGTCCTCATCATGTTCGATCTTCGGCCACATCAGGCCCGGCGTATCGATGATGGTCTGGCGCAACGAGAGGTCGAAGCTCTGCTGGCTCTTGGTGACCGCCGGCTCGTCGCCGACCGCCGCAATGCGGCGCTTCAGCAGTGCGTTCATCAGCGTCGATTTGCCGACGTTGGGGATGCCCATGATCATCATGCGCAAGGGCTTCACATTGTCGTTGCGGTGCGGTGCGAGTTGCTGACACAACGCCGGTACTTTCGCGGCATCACCCGGCTTCTTGCACGAAATGGCAACAGCTTTCACCCCAGGCTGCTTGCCGTAGTAATCAAGCCAGGCGGCAGTGGCCGCAGGATCGGCGAGGTCGGCCTTGTTCAACAGCTTGAGGCAGGGGCGCTGGCGCGCGAGCCGCAGCTCACGAATCATCGGATTGCTGCTCGCCTCGGGCAGGCGGGCATCGAGCACTTCGATCACGACGTCGGTGCGCGCCATGGTCTCGGCGGCTTTCTTGCGCGCCGAGGTCATGTGGCCGGGGAACCACTGGATGGACATTGATGGTTTTAAGTGTGGGACAGGCCGTGATTATCGCTCAGGCAGGGCTGGATCCTGCCGTGTCTGGTCTACCCAGATCAAGGCCGATGTATCAATTCCGGCTGCGGCGGCCTGCTGCACCAACTGGTTGCGCAATGCTGGCGGCAGTGTCTTGTCACGGGAAAGAATCCAGGCGTAGCTGTGGTCGGGGCCAATCACCAGGCTCCAGCGGTAGTCCGTGTCGAGTGCAACGATATGGTAGCCCCCATAAAAGGGGCCGAAGAACGACACTTTGAGCGATCCATGCTTCGGATCACCGATGAAGCGAGCGGTGCCAATGGCCTCGCGCCAGGCGCCTTTGGCCGGGTCGAAGCCACGATTGATCACTTCGACGCGACCATCGCCCTGCGCGTGATAAGTAGCGCTGACATCGCTCATGCCGCGTTCGAAGCTATGGTCAAGTCGGGCAATTTCGTGCCAGCGACCAAGGTATCGCGCAATGTCGAAGTCTCGTACCGGCACCACGCCGGCCGGCGGGCCAAGTGCGCAGGCACTCAGCATCGAAGCGACAAGCAACATCAACAGGCAGGAAGTGAAGGAGCGCGACGACATGTTACTGCCCTGGAAAATAGAAAAAAGGAGGGAGTAGGAGACCCAACACCAGCAACCGGACGCCGTGACCGCCCGGCGTCATTTCGGCTAATCAGTTCACTCCCACTCGATTGTTCCGGGCGGCTTGCCCGTTACGTCATAAACGACCCGGCTGATTCCGCGAATTTCATTGACGATCCGGTTCGACACGCGGCCCAGAAGTTCGTGAGGCAGCTCCGCCCACTTGGCAGTCATGAAGTCCGAGGTTTGCACGGCGCGCAGGGCAACCACGTAGTCGTAGGTGCGGCCGTCGCCCATCACGCCGACGCTTTTGACCGGCAGGAATACGGCAAAAGCCTGGCTGGTCTTGTCGTACCAGTCGGCGGCGCGCAGTTCGTCGATGAAGATGGCATCGGCACGCCGTAGCAGTTCGGCGAATTCATGCTTCACTTCGCCGAGAATGCGCACACCGAGGCCCGGGCCAGGGAAGGGGTGGCGATAGACCATTTCGTGCGGCAAGCCAAGCGCAACGCCCAGTTCGCGCACTTCATCCTTGAAAAGTTCGCGCAGCGGCTCGCAAAGCTTGAGGTTGAGTGTTTCCGGCAGGCCGCCAACATTGTGATGACTCTTGATGGTGTGCGCCTTCTTGGTCTTGCCACCGGCCGATTCGATCACGTCCGGATAGATGGTGCCTTGCGCCAGCCATTTCGCTTTCGGCAGTTTCTGCGCTTCGGCCTGGAACACCTCGACGAACTCGCGGCCGATAATTTTTCGCTTTTGCTCCGGGTCAGCCACGCCTTGCAGGTGTCCCATGAATTGCGCGGCAGCATCGACATGGATGACCTTGACGCCGAGATTGCGCGCAAAGGTCTGCATCACCTGCTCACCCTCGTTGAGGCGCAGCAAGCCGTTATCCACGAACACGCAGGTCAGTTTGTCACCAATGGCTTTGTGGAGCAGCGCGGCAACCACGGAGGAGTCGACACCGCCGGAAAGTCCGAGGATCACCTCGTCATCGCCCACCTGCTGACGCACCTTGGCAACTGCCTCCTCGACATAGCCCGGCATGTTCCAGTCACAGCGACAGCCACAGATATCGCGAACAAAGTGGGCAAAGATTTCGCGGCCCTTCAACGTATGCGTCACCTCGGGGTGGAACTGCACGGCGTAGAAGCCGCGCGACTCGTCGGCCATCGCCGCGATGGGCGTTGCCGCATTGCTGCCGATGATCTTGAAGCCCGGCGGCAGCTCGGTAACCTTGTCACCATGCGACATCCACACTTCGAGCAGTCCGTGCCCCTCTGGATTGGTGCGATCCTGGATGCCATTGAAAAGTTTGGAATGGCCTTGCGCACGCATTTCGGCAAAGCCGAATTCACGCTTGCTGGAACCTTCGACCTTGCCGCCCAACTGCGTGGCCATGGTCTGCATGCCGTAGCAGATGCCCAGCACCGGCACACCGAGTTCGAACACGACCTGGGGCGCTTTCCATTCCTCGGCCTCATACACGGAATTCGGCCCACCCGAGAGGATGATGCCCTGTGGATTGAAAGAGCGGATGAACTCGGGGGTTACATCAAAGGGATGCAGTTCGCAGTAAACCTGCTGCTCACGCACGCGGCGGGCAATCAACTGCGTGACCTGGGAGCCGAAATCGAGAATGAGGATTTTCTGGTGGGACATGGCGGAATCCTTAGGCAAAAGGCGGCTATAAACGAAGAGGCGGCCCTGTGGACCGCCATTCCGCCTTCATGGGTACAGATAAATTCAATCGACGTGGTAGTTCGGCGCTTCCTTGGTGATCTGCACATCATGGACATGCGATTCACGGATGCCTGCCGACGTGATCTCGACAAAGGCTGCCTTGGCATGCATCTCTTCGATGGTCGCGCACCCCAAATAGCCCATGCTCGAACGCAAGCCACCCATCAGTTGATGGATCACCGCCGTGACGGGCCCCTTGGTGGGCACACGTCCTTCGATGCCTTCGGGCACCAACTTTTCGACGTTGGATTCATTTTCCTGGAAGTAGCGGTCCGAAGAACCTTTTTGCATTGCACCGAGACTGCCCATGCCACGGTAGGACTTGTACGAGCGGCCCTGGAACAACACGGTCTCGCCCGGAGCTTCCTCGGTACCGGCGAACAAGCCACCGAGCATCACGACGTGAGCGCCGGCGGCAATCGCCTTGGAGATATCGCCGGAGAAGCGGATGCCACCATCGGCGATCAACGGCACGCCGCTGCTGGCCAAGGCATTGGCGACGTTATCCACCGCAGTGATCTGCGGCACGCCCACACCGGCAACGATGCGGGTGGTGCAGATAGAACCAGGGCCGATACCCACCTTGACGGCATCGGCGCCATG
>CAJBAP010000215.1 GCA_903950295.1 uncultured Rhodocyclaceae bacterium | reverse complement strand
GTCATGCCCTCCCGGTTGTAGAGCTTGATCTTGATTACTGAGGTGTCGGTCATCAGGCCGATGACGGCTGCCCGCAAGACGGTACCTTCATCGGCCTGGCGCAAGGTTTCGGCATCGCGCTCATAGGAGAGTTCGACGAAATTTGCGAAGCGTGACCACAGCGAGTTGCGGAACACATTGGTCATTGCGATGTTGTGCGACTCGGTATCGACCACCATCTGCTGCATGGCGCTGGTACGGAAATACATGCCCAGTGCCCCGCCGGCCATCACGATGAGAATGAACGATAGCGTGGAGAAGTAGCGGGTAAGGTTGAACATCGCCGTCCTGCCAGTGCCGACTTTTACAGTGTGTCGAAAATCGTACCGGCCGCTGCTACTGTTGCTGCGATGTCGGCGTCGGTATGTGCGGCGGAGACAAAGCCGGCCTCGAAGGCCGAGGGGGCGAGATACACGCCTTTCTCGAGCATGGCATGGAAGAAGCGATTGAAGGCTTCTTTATCGCAAGCCATCACTGCGGCATAGGATGTCGGTGGCGTGGCGGCGAAATACACGCCGAACATGCCGCCCACGGACTGTGCGCTGACGGTGACGCCACGCTTTTTGGCCGCCGCTGTTAGCCCATCGACCAAGGATTTTGTTCTGGCCGCCAAAGCTTCGTAGAAGCCGGGCGCTGCAATTTTCTTCAAGGTCGCCAGACCGGCAGCCACGGAGAGCGGGTTGCCGGAGAGCGTGCCGGCCTGATATACCGGGCCGAGCGGCGCAATCTTTTCCATGATGTCACGGCGACCGCCGAAGGCACCGAGCGGCATGCCGCCGCCGACGACCTTGCCGAAGGTCGACAGATCCGGCGTGATGCCATACAGACCCTGTGCCGAACCGGGGCCGACGCGGAAGCCGGTCATCACCTCGTCGAAGATCAGAACGGCGCCGTATTGGCTACACAGTTCGCGCATGGCCGTGAGGAATTCCGGTTTTGGCGCGATCAGGTTCATGTTGCCGGCCACCGGCTCAACGATGACACAGGCGATACCGGCGCCGTGTTTGGCGAAGGCGTCGCGTAGCTGTTGCGCGTCGTTGTAGTCGAGCACGAGTGTGTGCTGGGCCAGGTCGGCGGGGACGCCGGCGGAAGAGGGATTGCCGAAAGTCAGCATGCCCGAGCCGGCTTTGACCAGCAAGCTGTCGGCATGGCCGTGATAGCAACCTTCGAACTTGATGAGCGTGTCGCGGCCGGTGAAGCCGCGCGCGAGGCGAATCGCGCTCATGGTCGCCTCGGTGCCCGAGGACACCAACCGTACCATTTCCATGCTCGGCACGCGTGCCACCAGCAGTTCGGCGAGCTCGATTTCACCTTCGGTCGGCGCGCCGAATGACAAACCCTTGGTGGCGGCTTCCTGTACGGCGCGCACGGTGTCGGGGTCGGCGTGGCCGAGGATCAGCGGTCCCCAAGAGCCGACATAGTCGATGTAGCGCTTGCCGTCCGCATCCCACACATAAGCACCTTCGCCCCGGGCGAAGAAGCGCGGCGTGCCACCAACCGAGCGGAAGGCGCGTACCGGCGAATTCACGCCGCCGGGGATGGTTTTCTGGGCGCGAGTAAACAGGTCTTCATTGCGAGTCATCGGGGTTCCCTAAAAAGTCGGCGCTGGCGGGACGGCAATACACAAGGCCAAAGGGTCAAGGCCTTCCCGACCACAGCTTACGAATGCTTGAACAGTTTCTGGAATTTTTCGGCTTGGCTCTTGATGTCCATGGCGTCGAACAGGTCGGACAAAACCGCCAGCATGTCGGCGCCGGTGGCGAGCACCTGGGGCGCATTGCGGGTGGTGATGCCGCCGATGGCGACTACCGGCACCTTGAAGCGTTTTTTTGCCTCGGTCAGAATGTCGAGCGAGGCGCGTGCCGCCTGCGGCTTGGTGACCGAAGCGAACACACTGCCGATGGCGATGTAGTCGGCTCCCGCCGCTACTGCCGCCTCGGCACTTGCCAGATCGTCGTAGCACGACACACCGAGGATGCGTTTCGAGCCCAGCGCGTTGCGTGCCGTGGCCAGACCGCCACCGGGGATGTCGTCGCGGCCGAGATGCGCGCCATCGGCACCGATTTCGATGGCCAGCCAGACGTCGTCATTGATGATGAGTTTTGCGCCATGGGCGCGGCAGACGCGCAGCAGTTCGGCGGCCTGGGCTCGCCGCAGGGGCGCAGGCGCAATCTTGTTGCGGTATTGCACCCACTTCACGCCGCCCTTGAGGGCGCTTTCGACCAATGCCGACAGGCGCGGCAGCAGGTTGTCGTCCGGTGTCAGGGCGTAGAGGCCATGCAAGGACGGTTTGACTTCAGGTGACGAGGGCATCGGCTACCTCAAGGGTGAGGGTGGTCTCGGGGGATGGATTTGGGGCGCATATCTGAGCCTGATTGCGCCACAGGCGGTTCGGTACATGCTGGCCCATGCCCGGCCGAAAACCGGCGGCCAGGCTGTGCCAGGTGTAATGCTGGGCGGCACGCACGGCTTCAGGCAGTGTCTGGCCCCAGGCGAGATTGGCGGCGATGGCCGACGCCAGCGTGCAGCCGGAACCATGGTAATTGCCGGGCAGGCGTTCCCAGTCATCGTGGCGCATGGGACCGTGCGAGCCATACAGGGTATTGACGACCCGCGCGCTGTGTTCGTGGGTACCCGTCACCAGCACGTGGGCGCAGCCCGCCCCGAGCAGACGGCGCGCGCATTCTGGCAGACTGAGTGGCGTTTGTCCTGACGCTCCCAGTTCCTGCGCCATGCGGCGTGCCTCGAGACTGTTGGGCGTCAGGATGTTGGTCAGCGGTAGCAGTAGTGCGATCATCGCACTGATGGTGTCTTCATCGGCAAAGGCGTCACCCCGTCCCGAGGCCAGGACGGGATCGAACACTACTGGCGTGTCGGGATAGTCGGATAGCACCTCGGCCACGGCGCTGATTGCTTCGACGCTGCCGAGCATGCCCAGCTTGAAGGCGGCCACCGGCATGTCCTCAAGCAGCGCGCGGGCCTGATCAGCGACCCAGCCGCCGTCCATGGGCAGCATGTCCTCCACGCCCGTGGTGTCCTGTACCGTCAGCGCGGTGACCACCGTCAGTGGGTGGCAGCCGTGCGCGGCCAGCGTCAGCAGATCAGCCTGCAATCCGGCACCGCAGGTGGGATCGGAGGCGGCGAACGTCATGACGACGGGCGGGGCAATGGCGGACGGGAGGCGTGATGAAATGCTGGGCATGGAATGTCTGTTGGTATTGCGGCAAGATGCTTGCGGTATGATGCCGTCGATTCTAACCGAAAGCCTCCAACCCAAAACTGAAGGGTAAATTTCAGCAAGATGAACGGCATGTTGCAAGGTTTTCAAGGGCTCCAAGGACTTAAGGTCATGGTGATCGATGACTCGAACACCATCCGCAAAAGTGCCGAGCTCTTCCTCGCCGAAGCGGGGTGTCGGGTGTTGCTGGCCGAGGATGGTTTCGATGCCTTGGCCAAAATCGCCGATCATGCGCCGGATGTGGTGTTTTGCGACATCCTCATGCCGCGCCTTGACGGCTACCAGACCTGTACCCTGATCAAGCGGAACCCGCACTTCGCGGCAACGCCGGTGATCATGCTGTCATCGAAGGATGGCCTGTTCGACCGTGCGCGTGGCCGATTGGCCGGCTCGGACGATTACCTGACCAAGCCCTTTACCCGCGACACTTTGCTGCAGGCTCTCACTGCCTGTTGCACTTCCGCCCGTCCGGCCTGAAGCCCTTTACACCCCATCATGCCGATCCAGCGCATTCTCATCGTCGATGACTCTCCTGTGGAGCGCCATATTCTTACCGAGGTGCTGACCGGCAAGGGTTACGCCATTTCCATTGCCACCGACGGCACCCAGGGTATCGAGGCGGCCAAGCGCGAGCAGCCCGACCTCATCATCATGGACGTGGTGATGCCAGGCATGAATGGCTTTCAAGCCACCCGCGCCCTCAACCGCGACGAGACCACGCGACATATCCCCGTGATCCTGTGCACCACCAAGAACGAAGAGACCGACAAGATCTGGGGCATGCGTCAGGGTGCGCAGGACTACGTCACCAAGCCGATCGACCCAGCTACCCTGCTGGCCAAGATCGCTGCGCTGGGTTAGCCAGCCCCATGACCAAGCGCATCGATCTGCGCGCCTACCAGGAAAGTATTGCCAGCCGGCTGGCGGCCGCCCAGGCCGGCGGCGGGGTGCCGGCGCTACTCGGCTTTGCTGCAGGCGCCACGCGCTGGCTGATCGATCTGCCAGCTGCCGGCGAGGTATTGCCGCTGCCGGCACTGACCACCGTGCCGCTGACGCAGGCCTGGTTCGCCGGACTTGCCAGCGTGCATGGGGAGTTGCAGTCGGTGGTCGACTTCTCGGTTTTTTGCGGTGGCGCGCCGACACCGCGCAATGGCGCGGCCCGCATCCTGCGCGTCGGCACGCGCTACGGCATCAATGCAGCCTTGCTGGTCGC
>CAJBAP010000214.1 GCA_903950295.1 uncultured Rhodocyclaceae bacterium | reverse complement strand
GACCTGCGCAGCGTCGCCGTGGCCGACTACCGCAAGCACATCGGCCTGGTCTTGCAGGAGCCCTTCCTGTTCTTCGGCACCATCGCCGAGAACATTGCCTACGGCAAACCCGACGCCACCCGGGCAGAGATTGTCGCCGCCGCCCGTGCCGCCCATGCCCACGAGTTCATTTTGCGCCAGCCCTTCGGCTACGATTCGCTGGTCGGCGAACGCGGCCAGTCGCTCTCGGGCGGCGAACGCCAGCGCATCTCCATTGCCAGAGCCTTGCTCATCGACCCGAAGATCCTCATCCTCGATGAAGCCACCTCGGCCGTCGATACCGAAACCGAGTTCGAGATTCAGCGCGCGCTCAACAACCTGATCAAGGGCCGCACCACCATCGCCATCGCCCATCGCCTCTCCACACTGCGCCGCGCCGATCGTTTGGTCGTGATGGATCGCGGCAAGATCGTCGAGATCGGCAACCACGACACACTGATGGCCACGGAAGGCCACTATTACCGACTCTACATGGCGCAAACCAAACAGTTCGACGCGCCGCCGGCACTAGGAGAAACTGAGAGCGAGCATGAAGGAGAAAGCGCATGAGCGCCCCATTCAACCTGACGCGCAACAGTTTCGGCCGGCTGGTATTTGTCGGTGCTGACGGCACGGCACATGAAAACGTCGTGCCGGTGCGGGCCTTCGCCATTTCCGCCCCCGACTACGGCATCGCCCTGATGTCGGCCGAGAGCAAGGAATTGCAGTGGATCGAAAACCTTGAAACGCTGCCGGAAGCCATGCGCAGCCTGCTTGCCGCAGAACTCGCCCAGCGCGAATTCATGCCGGCGATCCAACGCATCGTTGCCGTGTCGAGCTACGCCACGCCCAGCACCTGGGAGGTCGAAACCGATCGTGGTCCAACCACGCTGATCCTCAAGAGCGAGGACGATATTCGTCGACTGAGAAGCCCAGGCGCACTGATGGTCGCCGACGGCCAGGGCATCCACTTCATCATCCGCGACCGCACGCTGCTGGACGCGCACAGCCAGAAGATCCTCAAACGCTTCCTGTAGCTGTCCGCGCGCCACGTTGCTGAAAGAAAACGACGTCGCCCAATCGATTCACCTGACCCTGGGTATCACGGGACGACGTTTGCGGTTTGGCTGCCAATCGAGCCAACAGGAGACTCGGCCGACCACTAGCCGACGCAGGAAACTTGTAAAATCGTGGCTTTCCGTCAGCCACGCATGATGATTGATAAGCTAAAGCGCACGTTGTTGCTGGGCGCGCTGGCCACGCTCGGCAATGTTCCTCTCGCCTTTAGCGCGGAACTTGACGATATCCCGCCCACCGAATCCAGCCTGAACATGCGAGGTTTCGGCACTTTTGGCGTCGCGCGTTCCTCGTCCGACCGCGCCGAGTTTGTGCGAGATCTGTCGCAGCCGGGCGGCATCAAGAATCACTGGTCGGGTCGTATTGATTCCGTGCTCGGCGTGCAGGCCAACTGGCAGGCAACACCGACAGTGGAACTGGTCGGACAGGCGGTCACCCGCTGGCACTATGATCGCAGCCGCGATCCTGAAGTGATGTGGGCCTTCGCCAAATGGGAGCCGGATGCCCGCGTGTCCTTGCGCGCCGGCCGCATCGGCGCTGACTTCATGATGCTGGCCGATTCGCGTCTGGTGGGCTACTCATACCTGCCGGTGCGACCGCCGTCCGACTTCTTCGGCCCCCTGTTCTTCTCGCATTTCGATGGCGCCGATGCCACCGTCACCTTGCCACTCGGTGGCGGACTAGTGCGCGGCAAGCTGTTTTCCGGAGAAACGCAGGAAAAAACTTCCGGCGCCCCCGGCATCTGGGATACCAGCGGGTCGCCAGTACTCGGCTTCGTGCTCGACTACCAGAACGGCCCCTGGCTACTGCGCGCCAACATGGCAAGCATCCGTTTTTCGAGCAACATCAACTTCAAGGCACTCACCGATCCGTTGCGTTTAATCGGGACAACCAGCACCCTCGCCGCCGTTGATGTGCTGACCACGAAGGACACCACCACGCGCTTTTATTCGCTTGGCGTGGTGTACGACGAAGGCCCGTTGCAGGTGCAGGGCATGATCAATCACATCCACCACGAGACCGGCGTGTTTCAAAACTCGGACGCCGGCTACCTGCTGGCCGGCTACCGACTCGGCACGGTCACGCCCTACGCGGGCATCTCGCGCTGGATGAGCAATTACAAGGACTACACCACCGGACTGCCGAGCGGCGTGGGATTCGATGTGCTGATCGGAGGCTTCGACTATGTGATGCACGCTTCCACCGCGAATCAGACCACCTATACGTTGGGCAGTCGCTGGGACGTGTATCGGAATACGGCGCTCAAGCTGCAGTGGGATGCCATCCGCGGCCATGCCGATTCGCGCTTTCCCTTCGCGCGCACCGATGCTGACTGGAATGGCCGCACCGATGTGTTGAGCCTGAGCTTGGACTTTGTCTTCTGACGCCATGAAGACACTGCGCCACCTGTCATGCACCCTGCTGCTGGCACTCACCGTGGCTCCCCTGCCGGCGCTGGCGGGTGACTGGGCGGTAGTCGCAAATCCCAAAGCCGGCATTGGGCATCTGTCGCAGGACGATGTGACGAATATCTATCTGGGGCGCTATCGGCGGCTCGCCTCTGGAGTCACCGCCGAGCCGCTTGACCAGCCGGCAGATTCCCTGCTCAGAGCGAACTTTTATCGGCATCTGGTTGACAAAAACCTGGCCGAGATCAATGCTTACTGGGCACGCCTGATATTTTCCGGTAAGACCCAGCCGCCGCGCGTCGTCGCCAACAGCGAGGAAGCCATGCAACTAGTGGCGCGCCGTCCGGGCGCAGTGGCCTATGTGGAGCGGAGCAAGGTGGATACTCGCGTGACGATTGTTTTCGAGATGACGGATTAAGCACATGACTTCGAAACCACGCACGGAGTGGTGGAACGGCATCGTTTTTCGCAGCTTGGCGACAGTCGCGCTGATTACCGGTTTGCTCGGTGGCATTTCCAACATCATCGTCCGCAATCAGGTGGTTGACCGGGTGGATCAGGAAGCGCTGCAGCGGCTCGGCGAACTACTCGACACGGTGGAAAGCACGGCCAGCATCGCCTGCTTCGCCAATGACGAACAACTCGCCCGCGAAGTGGTGCAGGGTCTGCTGCGCAATAGTGACGTATTGCGCGTCACCCTGGCCAGCGGCGACACCGTCCTCGCCCGGGCTGAGCGCTCCGCCCAACAGGATACCGGCAAGGCACAGGTGCGCCGCAGCCTGTCGTCTCCTTTCAAGAAAGGGGAAACCATCGGCGAAATCCGGCTCGACGGCAACTGGGAAGTTATTTTCAGCCGCATGGAAAGCAACGCCCGCTACGCCATGCTGGTGCTTACCGGGCAGCTGCTGCTAGTAATCGTTGGCACGGCCGGCATGGTCTTCCTCGTCGTTGTACGGCCAATCAAGGCCACCTCGGACAGCCTGCACCGGCTCGATCCGACCGAGGGCGGCAGCCTGAAAGTACCCGAAGGCCATGAACACTCCGAAATCGGTCGTCTGGTCGACGACATCAACGATCTGTCCGGGCGACTGGTCAAGACGCTTGATCAGGAACGCGAACTGCGACACCAGCAGGAAATCTCCCAGCGCAAGTACCAGGATTTGTTCCAGCATGCCTCCTCCGGCATTTTCGTGGCAGACCGTAACGGCACCCTGTCATCGTTCAACCCGGCCTTTGTCGACCTGACCTGGCTACAGCGAACGTCGGAAACGGCAGGGCGCAACCTGGCGGAGCCGGACTGGGACGACGGCGCGCAACTGCTCGCACTGCTCAGTAACAGTGCCAACACGCATGTGATTCACGAAGACGATTTTCTGCTGCGCGGGCAGCGGGGCGATCAACGCTGGCTGCATGTGGCGATGATGCCGCTGGGTGATGACAGCGTGCAAGGTACGGTGACGGATGTCACGGCACGCAAACGCGAAGAACTCTCGGCACGGCGCCTGGCCGTCACCGATTCGCTGACCGGCTTCGCCAACCGGGAAGGACTGCTGCAGGCGTTTGCCGGGCTGGACGATGCCAGCATGGCGCCTTTCGCCACGGTGATGGTCAACCTCGATGGCTTCAAGCAGGTCAACGATGCCATGGGATTCCCGGTCGGCGACCAGGTGCTGCTGAAAATGGCCGAACGCATCCGCGCGGCGGGACATGCCGGTGACACCCTGGCACGCATCGGCGGCGACGAGTTCCTGCTGGTACTCGCCGGCATGAGCGAACAGACAGCGGTGGAACCGCGCATTGCTGCCTTGCACAGGCGCTTGGGCGAACCCTACGCGCTCGACAGCGGGCCGCTGTCGCTCGGCGCCAGCCTCGGTATTGCCTTCTTTCCGCAGGATGGCGCTGACATGCCGCAACTGCTGCGTAGTGCCGAGTTGGCGCTCAACAGTGCGCGTGAGTTGGATCGCAGCGCGGGTTCCCCGGGCTACGCATTCTTCGATCCCCAATTGCAGGTAGCGGTCGAGCATCGGCGCCGCCTGGAAGACGATCTGCGCCTGGCCGTCAGCAACAACCTGTTGAGCGTTTTCTTCCAGCCCATCGTCGACCTGAAGGCCGGCCGCCTGGCGGGTGCTGAAGCCTTGCTGCGCTGGCAGCATGCCGAACGTGGTTTCATTTCCCCCGAGATCTTCATTCCCCTGGCGGAACGGATCGGCCTGATTGGCGAAATCGGTCGCCAGGTTCTGGAAGAAACCTGTCGCCAGGTGGCAGGGTGGCGGCGCGAGGGGATCGACATGTATGTCTCGGTCAATGTCTCGGTGAAACAGATTCCCGACGAACTGCCGCCGGCGGCGATCCTCGCCGCGCTCGCGCGCCACGATCTGCCGACCCGCGCCATCGCCATCGAGATCACCGAGGGGGTGCTGATGAGCAATATCAGCGTCGCACAGCGCTGGATCGAGGATCTGCGTGCCGCCGGCCTGCGCATCTATCTCGATGACTTCGGCACCGGCTATTCCTCACTCTCGTATCTCAAACGCTTCCCGATGGATACCGTCAAGGTCGATAAATCCTTCGTGATGGACATGAACGCCGACAACAGCGACCGTACGCTGGTCGACGCGATCATCACCATGGCGGGCAGCCTAGGTCTCGACGTGGTGGCGGAAGGCATCGAAGAAACGAGCCAACTCACCCTGCTGCGCGAAATGGGCTGCGGCTACGGCCAGGGCTATCTCTTCTCGCGTCCGGTCGCCGCCACCGATTTTGCCGCCACCGCGCTGCGCATCCAGGCGGATCTGGCGAAGACGAATTTCACTGCATGACGATGTCGGCCAATACGATGGTGGTGGCACTTTGAGTCGTAACTGTGCCATATCGACCGTTACAATGCCGTCTCGTTGATCTATCTCTGGTTTTGCGCATGAATCTGTCCCATCATTCGCCCATCACCGCCATCTGGCCCGGCTCACCCTACCCGCGTGGCGCCACCTGGGATGGCGAGGGCGTCAACTTTGCCTTGTTCTCCGAACATGCCGAGCGCGTGGAGCTTTGTCTGTTCGATCCGTCCGGCGCACAAGAAATACAACGCATCAACGTACGCGAACAAACCGATCTGGTCTGGCATTGCTATCTGCCCGAAGCCCGGCCAGGCCTGCTCTACGGCTATCGGGTCCATGGCCCTTACGATCCGGCACACGGGCATCGCTTCAATGCAAACAAGCTGCTGATCGATCCCTACGCCAAGGATATCGTCGGTCCGCTGATCTGGAGCAATGCCCATTTCGGTTATCGTCCCGGCCATCCAGACAGCGACCTGTCATTCAATCGGCGCGATAACGCACCCGACATGCCAAAATGTCGTGTCGCCGATCCGGCGTTTTCCTGGGGCAACGACCGCTCACCGGCGATTCCGTGGCACGAGATGGTGGTTTATGAAGTGCATGTGCGCGGCTTCACCAAAAGTCATCCCAATGTTCCCCCTGCCCTGCGTGGTACCTATGCCGGAATTGCCACCGCACCCGTGATAGAGCATCTGAAGCGCCTGGGCATAACCTCGGTGGAACTGATGCCGACGCATGCCTTCATCGACGACCGCCACCTGGTCGACAATGGCAAGCGCAATTTCTGGGGTTACAACTCCATCGGCTTCTTCGCTCCCGACCAGCGCTACTGCGCCAGTGGCTCGACCAAGGAATTCAAGACCATGGTCAAGACGCTGCATTCGGCGGGTATCGAGGTGATTCTCGACGTGGTGTACAACCACACCGCCGAAGGCAACCACCTCGGGCCGACGCTGAGTTTCAAGGGCATCGACAACGCCGCCTATTACCGTCTGGTTGCCGACGATCCGCGTTACTACATGGACTA
Organism: uncultured Rhodocyclaceae bacterium; assembly: GCA_903950295.1. The sequence goes on along the minus strand of CAJBAP010000214.1, from coordinate 1,733 downwards.
CACGGGCTGCGGCAACACGCTCAACATGCAGCATCCACGTGTCCTGCAGATGATGATGGATTCATTGCGCTTCTGGGTGCAGGAAATGCATGTGGACGGTTTCCGCTTCGATCTCGCCGCCTCGCTGGCGCGCGAACTGCATGAGGTCGACCGCCTTGGCGCCTTCTTCGACATCCTGCACCAGGATCCCATACTCTCTCAGGTGAAACTCATCGCTGAACCTTGGGATCTGGGCGAAGGCGGCTATCAGGTCGGCAATTTCCCGGTGGGCTGGGCGGAGTGGAACGACCACTACCGCGATTCGATGCGCGGTTTCTGGCGCGGCGACGGCGGCCTGATCGGCGAGTTCGCCCGTCGCCTCACGGGTTCGAGCGACCTCTACGCCCACAATGGCCGTCGCCCCTACGCCAGCATCAACTACATCACCGCCCATGATGGCTTCACCCTGCACGATCTGGTGAGCTACAACGACAAGCACAACAGCGCCAACGGCGAGGACAACCGCGACGGCAGTGACAACAATCTGGCCTGGAACTGCGGCAGCGAGGGTAAAAGCGAAGATGCGACTATCAACGCCCTGCGCGCACGCCAGAAGCGCAACCTGCTCGCCACCCTGTTTCTCTCACAGGGAGTACCGATGTTGCTCGCCGGCGACGAGATGGGCCGGACGCAAGACGGCAACAACAACGCTTACTGCCAGGACAACGAGACCAGTTGGGTCAATTGGGAACTCTCGGCTGCCGACCGTGAGCTGATGACCTTCGTTTCTCGCCTCATCCATCTGCGTCGCGCCCATCCAGTGTTTCATCGCCGCAATTTCTTCCAGGGCCGGGCGATTCGCGGCTCGGGCGTCAAGGACATCTACTGGATCAAACCCGATGGCACCGAGATGAGCGATCAGGAGTGGGCGCACGACTTTGCCCGCAGTCTGGGCGTCTATCTTTCCGGCGAAGCGCTGGGTGAGGTCGATGCGCGGGGCCGGGCGATTCATGACGAAAATTTCATTCTGCTGTTCAACGCCCACCACGAACGGGTCGACTTCAAGTTACCCATCCTCTGCGAGAGTTGCGTCTGGCAGGCCATCCTCGACACCCATTACCATGCCGGCCTGCACGTCGACGGCAACTACCTGGGTGGTGAGACCTATCCGCTCGAAGGACGCACGCTGGCCCTGCTGCGCCAGCATGATCTCGAAGAACCCAATCAAGGCATCGCATGACCCCCACCGCACCCAATACCCACGACACTCTGAAAACGCTCGCTGACGCCTGCGGCATTGGCGATGCCTATCACGACATCTGGGGCGGCCACCACCTGACCTCGACCTATACGCGCCAGGCGCTGCTGACGGCGATGCATTTCCCTCTGGAGAAAATCGTCGACGCCCCCGCCGCGCTGCTCACCGAAATCACAGCTGCTGCACAGCAACGTAGCTTGCCACCGGTGCTCGTCGTGCGTGCCGGGGAAGTCATTCGCATTCATCACGCACTACCGGCATGGCGATGGACGCTCACCCTCGAAAATGGCGCAACCACAAGCGGGCAATGCGCGGCAGCGGGAGAACTCGAACTACCGCCTATCGACACCATCGGATATCACCGTGTTGAGTTTCGCCAGTCCGACGCTCTTCATCTCCTGCCCCTGATCGTCGTCCCGCAACAATGCCACCAACCCGCAGCCATTCAGGACGGCGGACGCATCTGGGGTCTGACGGTACAGCTCTACGGTGTACG
>CAJBAP010000213.1 GCA_903950295.1 uncultured Rhodocyclaceae bacterium | reverse complement strand
TTGCTGCTTCTACGGTCTGCCACCTCGTGGATGATTTTGCCAAATCGCCTTAAAAATCAAGGTGTTTGGCGGAGAGGGAGGGATTCGAACCCTCGTTAGGATATTATCCTAAACACGCTTTCCAGGCGTGCGACTTAAACCACTCATCCACCTCTCCGCAGTGTATTTGCGGCTTTTGAGGGCGCGAATTCTAGCAGAGTCAGCCTTCGCTGTGCCGCAGCGAAAAATCGATGGCATGCACGTCTTTGGTCAGGACGCCGATCGAAATACGATCGACACCGGTTTCGGCAATGGCTCGCACAGTTTCGAGACGCACCCCGCCGGAGGCTTCGATTTCAGCACGGCCGGCGGTTAGGCCAACCGCTTGCCGCATTTGTTCCAGGTTCATGTTGTCGAGCAGGATCATGGTGACGCCAGCATCGAGTGCCTCGGCCAGTTCTTCCTGGGTTTCCACTTCGACCTGAATAAAAATGCTTCCGCCGGAAAGTTTGCGTGCCTGATTGAAAGCGGCAGTGATACCGCCTGCCGCGATGATGTGATTTTCCTTGATCAGAATTCCGTCGTAGAGTCCGAGGCGATGATTGGTGCCTCCGCCACAGCGCACGGCATACTTCTGTGCAAGGCGAAGCCCCGGGAGGGTTTTGCGTGTATCGACGATTTTTGCCTGGGTGCCAGAGATGGCATCAACATAGCGCCTGGTTTGTGTTGCCGTGCCCGAGAGTAGTTGCAGGAAGTTGAGGGCGGTACGCTCAGAGGTAAGGAGAGCTCGAGTATCAGCAGAGATTTCACAGATGATCTGCCCGGCCTGAATGGCTTGGCCATCTCGCGCCAGCCAGTGAACGCGTGCGGAGGGGGCAAGCCTCAAAATGCAGGCATCAAACCATGCCGTACCACACAACACAGCATCTTCGCGGCTGGTAACGATTCCGACAGCGGGACGGCTCACGGGTGTCAGCAGGGCGGTGAGGTCTCCACCGCCTATATCTTCGGCCAGTGCGCTGAGTACGTTGCGTTCAACTTCATTGGCGAGTGTCAGAGGGAATTCCATGCTGTGTGAAATATTGGAGTTACATCGATTTTGATTCTAGCACTGGAGAATTTTGGTCAATCCAGTTGTTCAGGATATGCCGGGCGTGGGGAATGATCTCGCCAGCCGTGAGGCCGGTGGGCCCAATTCCTGCCGCCACGCAGGCATCGGCTGCTGCCCCGTGAAGATGTATGGCGCAGAGGGTGGCTTCGAGTGCTGGCCAGTGTTGCGCTAGTAGTGCGGTCAAAATGCCTGTCAGTACATCGCCGCTGCCGGCGGTTGCCAGGCCGGGGTTCCCGGTGGTATTGATGAACCAGCGTCCATCGGGTGCGGTAATGAGGGTGCCGCAGCCCTTCAGGGCGACATGGGCTCGGAGTCTAAGGGCAAGTTCGAGTGCGGCAGCGAGTCGGTCAGCTTGAATGTCCGCCGTCGTACAGCCGAGCAGACGTGACGCTTCGGCGGGGTGCGGCATGAGAAAAGTCGGCGCTGGCCGGACGGCGATCTGGTGCGACAAATTCAGGTCTTGCGCCAAGAGGTTGAGGGCGTCGGCGTCGATTACCAATGGCAAGTTGCTGGCAATCGCAAGTGAGAGCAACTCGGCGGCCTGAGCGGACTGCCCCAGTCCGGGGCCGATGGCCAGTACGGTGGCGGCACTCATTGCTTCTTTCGGTTCGCGCAGCATCAACTCGGGTTGCACGAAATCGACGGTGAGACTTTCCACCATCCCGAGATAAACCCGGCCGGCACCCAAATTGAGGGCGGCCCGGCCTGCCAGCAGTGCGGCGCCTGCCATGCTCCGTGCTCCACCGACAATGGCAGCACTACCGAAGCTGCCCTTATGGCTACTGCGCTGGCGTGGTAGCAAACAATTCCGGAAAGTGGCGAGACTTACCTGTTCGCCATCTTTGTGTTTGATGGAGAGATCCAGATCGCATAGCGTTATTTCGCCGCACAGGTCGGGACCTTCGCCGGTGAGCAGCCCGGGTTTCAGGGCGATGAAAGTGACGGTGCGGCTGGCACTGACGACGGGGCCGGTTGCCTGGCCGGTAAGGGCATTCAACCCACTTGGCAGGTCGAGGGCGAGTATCGGGCAAGCGCTGGCATTCGCCCGCCCAATCCAGTCAATGTAAATCCCCTCAATTGGGCGGGTCAGACCGATGCCGAACAGTCCATCGACTATGAGGCCGAATGCTGTGGCGGGGTAGTCACTCAGACATGTGCCGCCCTTGGCGAGCCACTCAGCATGAGCTTTGCGGGCGTCCTCGGGTAGTCTGGCCGCGTCACCGGCGAAAATCACTTGTGGCTCATGGCCATTTTCTTTGAGCAGACGGGCGACGACGAAGGCATCGCCGCCATTGTTGCCTGGCCCGGCCATGATGAGGGGGGGGTGCGTCTTGCCTGCAAGCATTTCAAGCGCGACACGAGCGGCTCCCGCACCGGCACGTTCCATCAACGATGGCTTGATCGTCGCGTTTTCTACCTCGATGGCACGCAGGGATTCGAGTTGCAATATCGTGGCATTCATGGAGGTGATTGTAGCCCTCGGTGATGTTACAGTGCGCCCAAAAATATGAGGAGCAAGTGATCGTGAGTCTTAATGGAATTCAGCCTGATCTGGTCGCGCGCATCGCCAATCTGCGCCGTGATCTACACGCCCATCCCGAGTTGGCGTTTGACGAAACGCGCACTGCCGGGATCGTGGCGCATCATCTGAAAGAACTCGGTATTGAGGTGCATGAAGGCTTGGCAAAAACGGGCGTAGTGGGTTGTCTCCAGGGGGGCAGCAGCCCTCGCGCCATTGGTCTGCGGGCCGACATGGATGCGTTGCCGCTGCCAGAACTGAATACTTTCCCACACCGTTCTCGCCACGAAGGCCGCATGCACGCTTGCGGCCATGACGGCCACACGGCGATGCTGCTCGGTGCGGCCGAAGCGCTTGTGGCGCTCCGTGACGCCGGGAAGTTCGATGGTACGGTTTATTTCATTTTCCAGCCGGCCGAAGAGCATGAAGGCGGTGGGCGCGTCATGGTGGAAGAGGGCATCTTCGAGCGCTTCCCGATGCAAATGGTGTTCGGATTGCACAACTGGCCGGGGTTGCCGGCAGGTAGCATCGCAGCGATGGACGGCCCGGTGATGGCGGGTGCTGACCGTTTCGAGATCATTATCACCGCGCATGGGGCGCATGCTGCCATGCCTCATCAAGGCACCGACGCGATCCTTGCGGGTTCGTCTCTCGTCCAGACCCTGCAGTCACTGGTCAGCCGTGCCACCGATCCCCTCGATTCCGTCGTGGTCAGCGTGACGCGCTTTCATGCGGGTCATGCCGACAATATCCTGCCTGAGCAAGCCGTGCTGGGCGGTACGGTTCGCACCTTTCGTCCTGAATTGCAGGATGCGCTGGAAGAGGGTATGCGCCGCATTTGCAACGGCATCGAAACCACCCATCGTGTCCAGGTGGAACTTCACTATGTGCGCGGCTATCCGCCGACGCTCAATGCCGAGGAACCCACCTTCATTTGCCGTGAAGTGGCACGCCAGGTCGTGGGGGGGGAGCATGTTCATACCCACCTCAAGCCAAGCATGGGGGCAGAAGATTTCGCGTATTTATCGCGTGTTGTGCCCGGTTGTTATGTTTGGCTCGGCAACGGTCCCGGTGAAGGAGGGTGCATGCTGCACAGTCCGCATTACGATTTCAACGACGAAATCATCGCTACAGGCATCCGTTATTGGGTGCGCCTGGTCGAGAAGGCGCTGGCGCCTTGAGGGAGACTGAAATCTTGGAGGCGCGACCCGGAATCGAACCGAGGTACACGGCTTTGCAGGCCGCTGCATAACCACTCTGCCATCGCGCCGAAAGCTGCATCGTGCCAGCGTTTCAGTAAAAAGGGGGAAAGCATTGCGCTTTCCCCCAGATATTCTGGAGCGGGAGAAGAGTCTCGAACTCTCGACCTATACCTTGGCAAGGTATCGCTCTACCAACTGAGCTACTCCCGCA
>CAJBAP010000212.1 GCA_903950295.1 uncultured Rhodocyclaceae bacterium | reverse complement strand
TTCCCCTTCGACCTGCTCTACTGGAACTCGGATTCGACGCGCATGCCCGCCGCGATGCACAGCTTCTATCTGCGCACCATGTACATGCAGAACCTGCTCAAGGAGCCGGGCGGCATCACCCTCGACGGCGTCGCCATTGACTTGGGCAAGATCAAGATTCCCGCCTACTTCATTTCGACCATCGAAGACCACATTGCGCCCTGGCAGAGCACCTACCTCGGTGCCCAGCGCTTCGCCGGCCCGACGCGCTTTGTGCTCGGTGGTTCGGGTCACATTGCCGGCATTGTCAATCCACCGGCTGCCAACAAGTACGGCTACTGGGTCAACCCGGCCAAAACCTTGCCGGGAACGGCCGAAGACTTCTTCTCAGGCGCCAAGCAGAATGAAGGCTCCTGGTGGACCGACTGGCAAGCTTGGCTCATGGCCCAGAGCGACGCGACCGTGCCGGCCCGCGATCCCGCCAAGGGCAAGCTCAAGCCGCTGGAAGATGCGCCGGGTTCCTTCGTCAAGTTCCGTCTCGACTTGCAGAAGAAGTCCTGATGGCCGACAGGACGTTGCGTGTTGTTTTCGACACCAACGTCCTGCTTTCCCTGTTCGTGTTTGCCGACAGCCGCTTCGCGCCCTTGCGCGTCGAGGTTGAGGCGGGTCGTTGGCAGTCGCTTACCAGTCCTTCCTGTCTCGCCGAATTCAAGCGTGTACTGGGTTATCCCTTGTTTGCCTTGACGGCCGCACATCAGGCTGACGCCTATGCGGCCTATCTGGCAAGCGTTTGTCTGGTCGATGCCGTGCCGCAGGAAGCGGTGGTCTTGCCCAAGTGCCGTGACAAGGACGACCAGAAATTTCTCGAACTCGCCCGCGACGGTGAGGCGAACTGGCTGGTTACTGCTGACAAGGCGCTGTTGCGCTTGCGGCGTGGCCAGCGCCTGACGAACCTGTTTACCATCCTCACGCCGGAAGAAGCCTTGCAAGCGATAAAAGTCGGCGGTGGCGGGACGGCACCCTAGAATGCGCAGATGAACAAACACCGCTCTGACACCCTTGAGGTGTTGTCCTGTCTTCCCAAAAACCCGCGGCCGGATGCCCCGCCGCTGCTTTTCCTGCATGGCGCCTACACGGCAGCCTGGTGTTGGGAAGAACACTTCCTCCCGTTTTTCGCCGCTGCCGGTTTTCACAGCTACGCCCTGAGCTTTTCCGGCCATGGCCACAGTCGTCTCCGCGACCAGCTCGACAGCTATTCGATCGACGACTACGTCAAGGACGTTGCCGAAGTCGTCGCGGGACTGCCAGCACCACCGGTGTTGATCGGCCACTCGATGGGCGGCTTCGTGGTGCAGAAATATCTCGAGCAGCATCTTGCCCCCGCTGCCGTGCTGATGTGTACGGTACCCCCGCAGGGGCTGGCGGCCTCGGCCTTCGGTATGCTGTTCAACCAGACCAACCTGTTTTCAGACCTCAATAGCCTGATGAGCGGGGGGCAGGTGGCCCTCGAAAGCCTGCAAGACGCCCTGTTCGCCCAGCCGGTGTCGGCCGAGGAAATGGCGCGTTACCATCGCATGGCGCAGCCCGAATC
>CAJBAP010000211.1 GCA_903950295.1 uncultured Rhodocyclaceae bacterium | reverse complement strand
CGTGGGTGTCGTGTCACCCGAGCGTGCCCTGCAACTCGGCTTCACCGGCCCGATGCTGCGAGGTTCCGGCATCGAGTGGGATTTGCGCAGAAAACAGCCCTACGAGGTTTATGACCGTCTTGATTTCGACATTCCGGTTGGCACCAATGGTGACTGCTACGACCGCTATCTCGTGCGGATGGAGGAGATGCGTCAGTCCAATCGCATCATCAGACAGTGTATTGCCTGGCTGCGAGCGAACCCCGGCCCGGTCATCAGTGACAACCACAAGGTAGCGCCGCCATCGCGCGAAAGGATGAAGGGCAGCATGGAGGAGCTGATTCACCATTTCAAGCTCTTCTCCGAAGGCATTCACGTACCACCTGGCGAAGTCTATGTAGGCATAGAACACGCCAAGGGCGAGTTTGGTGTTTACATGATTTCGGATGGCGCCAACAAGCCCTACCGCGTCAAGATGCGTTCGGTCGCCTTTCAGAACATTGCCGCATTGAGTGAGATGGTAAAGGGACATATGCTGGCTGATGTGACGACCATTATTGGTACTCTTGATATTGTTTTCGGCGAAGTTGACAGGTAAGACTATGTTGAGCGAAGCCACACTCGGAAGAATTGATCGCGAAGTCGCCAAGTATCCGGCTGACCAAAAGCAGTCTGCCGTCATGGCCGCGCTGGCTATCGCGCAGGAAGAAAAGGGCTGGCTGGCGCGCGAGACTATCTCGTTGGTGGCGGCTTATCTGGGTATGTCCGAGATGGCCGCCTATGAGGTGGCAAGCTTCTACAACATGTACAACCTGTCACCGGTCGGCAGACACAAGCTGACGGTGTGTACCAATCTTCCCTGTGCGCTTTCGGGTGGAGTACATGCGGCGGAGTATCTCAAGAACAAGTTGGGGATCGACTTCAACGAAACTACACCGGATGGCAAATTCACCCTCAAGGAGGGTGAATGCATGGGGGCTTGTGGTGATGCACCGGTAATGCTGGTGAACAACCATCATATGCGCTGTTTCATGACACCCGAAGAGATTGATCGGTTGCTGGCGGAGTGTAAATAATATGGCCATGCTCGAAACGATCAATCCGACCCTGACTGCCGGCTGGCATCAGCCCGATGTGCGCGACCTGAATCGCGACACCGGCTGGCGTCTGAAGGATTACGAAGCGCGTGGCGGCTATCAGGCTTTGAAGAAGATGTTTGGCGACAAAGCAACCCAGGATCAGGTGATCGCTGAAGTCAAGGCTTCGGTGTTGCGCGGGCGCGGTGGCGCAGGTTTCCCGACTGGCCTGAAGTGGAGCTTCATGCCGCGGGCTTTTCCCGGCGACAAGTACGTGGTCTGCAACACCGATGAAGGTGAACCGGGCACGTTCAAGGATCGCGACATCATGCGTCTTGATCCTCACTCGGTAATCGAGGGGATGATCATCGCCGGGTTTGCGATGGGCGCAACGCGTGGCTACAACTATGTCCATGGCGAAGTGTTCGAACTGCATCAGCGCTTCGAAGAAGCGCTGGACGAGGCACGTGCTTCCGGTTTCCTGGGCAAGAATATTCTCGGTTCCGGTTTTGATTTCGAACTGTTCTCCCACCATGGTTATGGTGCTTACATCTGTGGCGAGGAAACCGGTCTGCTCGAGTCCATCGAGGGCAAGAAGGGGCAACCGCGTTTCAAACCGCCGTTCCCTGCAAGTTTCGGTCTCTACGGTAAGCCGACGACTGTTAACAATACCGAGACCTTTGCCTCGATTCCGTTCATTCTGCGGCAGGGTGGCGAAGCCTTCCTGAATCTGGGCAAGCCGAACAACGGCGGCACCAAGTTGTTTTCTGTGTCCGGGCATGTCAATAAGCCCGGCAACTTTGAAGTGCCCATGGGTACGCCCTTTGCCAAGTTGCTGGAAATGGCTGGCGGCATGCGCGGTGGACGCAAGCTCAAAGCTGTCATCCCCGGCGGTTCTTCTGCACCGGTATTGCCTGCAGATGTCATCATGGATTGCACGCTCGATTACGATTCCATCGCCAAGGCCGGCTCGATGCTGGGTTCCGGCGCGGTGATTGTGATGGACGAAACCGTCTGCATGGTCAAGGCGCTCGAGCGTCTGTCCTGGTTCTATTACGAAGAATCGTGCGGTCAATGCACCCCATGTCGCGAAGGCACGGGTTGGCTCTACAAGATGGTTCATCGCATCGAGCATGGCCAAGGGCGCCCGGAGGATATCGATCTTCTCGATGAGATCGCCGGCAACATCATGGGCCGCACGATTTGTGCGCTGGGTGATGCCGCAGCACTGCCGGTGCGCAGTTTCGTCAAGCACTTTCGCGACGAATTCGCGTATCACATCGAACACAAGAAGTGTCTCGTGCCGCCCGATGTGCAAAAGGCTGGCAGCACGTTCCACACCAGACTCATGGCAGGTGCCACATGCTAGATCTCGAGATCGACGGCAAAGCCCTGCAGGTCGAGGACGGCAGCACCGTCATCGAGGCCGCGCACGCCGCCGGCATCTACATCCCGCACTTCTGTTACCACAAGAAGCTGTCCATCGCAGCTAACTGTCGCATGTGCCTGGTGCAGGTCGAGAAGGCACCCAAGCCGATGCCGGCCTGTGCGACGCCTGTGACCAATGGCATGAAGGTATTTACGCATTCCGAACTGGCCGTCAAGGCGCAGAAGGATGTGATGGAGTTCCTCCTCATCAACCATCCGCTCGACTGCCCGATCTGTGATCAGGGTGGCGAATGTCAGTTGCAGGATCTGGCGGTGGGTTACGGCGGCTCCGCTTCGCGCTATCAGGAAGAGAAGCGCGTAGTGTCGAACAAGAATCTCGGCTCGCTGGTCAGTACCGACATGACCCGGTGCATCAACTGCACTCGCTGCGTGCGCTTTACTGCCGAGATTGCAGGTCATATGGAGTTGGGCCAAGCCTTCCGCGGTGATCGTGCCGAGATCATGACCTTCGTTGAGAAGACCGTCGATTCCGAACTCTCGGGCAATATCATTGATCTGTGCCCGGTGGGTGCGCTGACATCCAAACCTTTCCGCTTCTCCGCGCGGACTTGGGAACTGTCGCGCCGCAAGTCGGTGAGCCCGCATGATGGTCTGGGCAGTAACCTGATTGCCCAAGTCAAGCATGATCGCGTGTTGCGCGTGCTGCCGCTGGAAAACGAAGCAATCAACGAGTGCTGGTTGTCGGACAAGGAGCGTTTCTCGTATGAAGCGCTCAATGGTGCTGACAGGCTGACCAGGCCGATGGTGAAGCAGGGTGGTGAATGGAAAGAGGTCGAGTGGAGTGTCGCGCTTGACTATGCCAGCCACGCTCTTCGTGATGTGAAGAAGAATCATGGTCCGGCTGCCATTGGTGCGTTGGTCAGCCCACACGCGACGGTGGAAGAACTGTTCCTGGCCGGGCAACTCATGCGCGGCCTGGGTTCGGACAACATCGACTTCCGTCTGCGCCAAAGCGATTTCAGTCTCGACGGCCAGCAAGGTGGGCGTATGGGCACCCCTTGGCTGGGTATGAGGATCGCCGAAATCAACCAACTCGATCGCGTGCTGGTGATCGGCAGCTTCCTGCGCAAGGACCATCCACTGATCGCCCAACGTTTGCGTCAGGCGGCGAAGCGCGGTACGAAGATTTCTGTCCTCCATTCTGCTGACGATGATCTGTTGATCAAGTTGTTCGCCAAGGCCATCGCCGCACCGGCGCAACTGCCGGCCTTGCTGGCAGAGGTCGTCAAGGCAGTTGCTGCATTGAAGAATGCAAGCGTTGATGCAGCACTGGAAAAAGTCGGCGCTAGCGAGACGGCGCAGAAAATCGCTGAGAGCCTCGTTTCTGGCCGCAATGCCGGCATTTTGCTTGGCAATTTCGCCCAGCAGCATCCTCAAGCAGCGACCCTCCAGCGTCTGTCCCAACAGTTGGCAACGCTGCTCGGTGCCAAGTTCGGTTTCCTCGGAGAAGCGGCTAATAGCGTCGGTGGCTATGTTGCCAAGGCCTGCCCCCAGAGTGATGGTCTTGATGCTGCGCGTCTGTTGGCCGAATCGCGTCAAGCCTATGTGTTGCTCGGTGTCGAACCCGAGCTTGATTGTGCTGACGGCGCACGGGCGCTTGCCGCCATGCAGCAAGCCGCCAGCGTGATCGTGTTGTCAGCGTTCAAATCAGTTGCTGCGCTGGCCTATGCCGATGTCTTGCTGCCGGTCGCGCCCTTTACCGAAACTTCGGGTAGCTTCGTCAATACCGAAGGCCGCGTACAAAGTTTCTATGCCGTTGCCAAGCCGCAGGGCGAAGCCCGTCCGGCCTGGAAAGTGTTGCGTGTGCTGGGCAATTTGCTCGAGCTTTCGGGTTTCGACTACGACAGCAGTGAAGCCGTACGCGATGCCGCCCTGAATGGCCAGTCGGAGTTTGTTTCAGGTCTCGAGAATGCCGTCAAACCGGGTGCGCTTGATCTGTCCGTTGGTGCCAACGGGATTCAGCGTGTGGCCGATGTGCCGATCCATTTTGCCGATCCGCTGGTGCGCCGTGCGTCCAGCCTGCAGGCAACGAAGGATGCTGTCGCACCCACCGCACGCATGAATGCGGCTGCGCTGGCAAAGTTTGGTGTTGCTGATGGCGCACCAGTAAAAGTCGGCGCTGGCGGGACGGCGATCCAGTTAACCGCCCAATTTGATGCCGGTGTGCCTGACAACTGCGTGCGTATCGCCGCCGCGCATGCCGACACGACCTTGCTGGGCCCCATGTTCGGTTCGCTTACCGTGGAGCGCAACTGATGGAAGCACTGATCCTGCATTTACTTCAGTCGCTCCTGGGCTCACTCTGGGAGCATGTCCAGCCGGTCTGGCCGCTGATCTGGTCGGTCATGCGTATTGTCTCCATCCTCGTGCCCTTGATCCTTGGGGTGGCCTACTTGCCGTATTTCGAGCGCAAGGTCATCGCCTTCATGCACGTACGGATTGGCCCCAACCGGGTCGGTCCGTTCGGTCTGTTCCAGCCGATCGCCGACGGCCTCAAGCTCTTCTTCAAGGAAGTGCTGATGCCGACCAAGGCCAGCAAGGTGCTGTTCATCGTCGGCCCGATCGTCGCGTTGGCACCGGCACTGATTGCCTGGGCAGTCGTGCCGTTCGCCGATGGCTGGGTGCTGGCCGACGTCGACGCGGGCGTGCTGTTCCTGCTCGCGATTACCTCGATCGGCGTCTACGGCATCATCATCTCCGGTTGGGCCTCGAACTCCAAGTACGCTTTCCTTGGGGCCATGCGCGCCACGGCCCAGATGATCTCCTACGAAATCGCCATGGGCATGGCCTTGATCTGCGTGCTGATGGTGTCGAACAGCCTCAACTTGTCCGAGATCGTGCGTATCCAGGATCAAGGGCGTTTCGCCGACATGGGGCTTTCGATTTTTTCGTGGAACTGGCTGCCCCTGCTGCCGATGTTCATGGTCTATCTGATTTCAGGCGTGGCTGAAACCAACCGCGCACCTTTCGACGTCGTCGAAGGCGAGTCCGAAATCGTTGCCGGCCACATGATGGAATATTCGGGCATGGCGTTCGCGCTGTTCTTCCTCGCCGAATACGCCAACATGATCCTGGTCTCTTTCCTGACCTCGATCTTTTTCCTCGGTGGCTGGCTGTCGCCCGTCGGTTTCCTGCCGGATGGCCACCACTGGTTGGCGGCCAAAGTATCGTTCCTGCTTTTCTGCTTCCTCTGGTTCCGTGCCACCTTCCCGCGCTATCGCTACGATCAGATCATGCGTCTGGGCTGGAAGGTCTTCATACCGATCTGTTTTGTGTGGATCGTGGTGGTGGGCATCTGGATGATGTCGCCGTTCAATATCTGGAAATGAGGAACTGAGCATGGGAGCCAAAGATTTCATCGGCAGCCTCTTCCTCAAGGAATTGCTGCAGGGCATGGCGCTTACTGCCAGTTATTTTTTCAAGCCCAAGATCACGGTTCAGTATCCGGACGAAAAGACGCCCCTGTCGCCGCGTTTCCGTGGCCTGCACGCGTTGCGGCGCTACCCGAATGGCGAGGAGCGCTGCATTTCCTGCAAACTGTGCGAGGCGGTGTGCCCGGCGATGGCGATTACCATCGAGGGTGCTGAGCGTGAGGATGGCAGTCGGCGTACCACGCGCTATGACATCGATTTGACCAAGTGCATCTTCTGCGGTTTCTGCGAAGAGGCCTGTCCGGTCGATGCCATTGTCGAAACCAATATTTTTGAATACCACGGCGAAACCCGTGGCGATCTTCTCTACACCAAGCAGATGCTGCTGGCAAACGGTGATCGCTACGAGTCTGAAATCGCCAAGAACCGGGCGCTGGACGCAAAGTACAGATAATGGAATTCAAGACCTTCGTCTTCTATGTGCTCTCCACGATCATGCTGATCGCGGCCCTGCGCACGATCACCGCCAAGAATCCGGTGCATGCGGCACTTTTCCTGGTACTGGCCTTCTTCACGACCGCCGGCCTGTGGATGTTGCTGCAGGCAGAATTTCTCGCCATCGTGTTGATCATGGTTTATGTGGGCGCGGTGATGGTGCTGTTCCTTTTCGTCGTGATGATGCTCGATATCGATGTCGAGCGACTGCGCCATGGTTTCTGGAGCTACCTGCCACTGGGATCGGCAATCGGCCTGCTGATGGTTGCCGAGATGGCGCTGGTGCTGAGTGGTAAATATTTCAGCAGCGAGGCGCTGCCCGGTCAATCGATGCCCGCTGGTTACAGCAACACCAAGGAACTCGGGCGCCTGTTGTTCACCGAATACGTTTATCCATTCGAACTGGCATCCGTGATCCTGCTGGTTGGCATTGTCGCCGCGGTGATGCTGACGCTGCGTCAGCGCAAGGATACCAAGTCACAAAATCCTGCTGAACAGGTTGCCGTCAAGCGCAACGATCGTGTTCGCCTGGTGAAGATGGCGAGTGAGAAAGATGAACCCGCTGCTCCGGCAGTTGAGCAGGGAGGTCAATAACATGCTGGCTTCGCTTTCCCTTTCCCACTATTTGATCCTGTCGGCGATCCTGTTTGCCATCAGTGTTGTTGGCATCTTTCTCAACCGCAAGAATCTGATTGTCTTGCTGATGGCCATCGAATTGATGCTGTTGTCGGTGAATATGAATTTCGTCGCCTTCTCGCATTACCTCAATGATCTGGCCGGCCAGTTGACCGTGTTCTTCATCCTGACGGTGGCCGCCGCAGAATCGGCCATTGGCCTTGCAATTCTGGTGGTGCTGTTCCGCAACCTCTCGACCATCCATGTCGATGATCTCGACAGTCTGAAGGGATGAGGCGCTGAAATGAAACTGCTCTACCTCATCGTCCCGCTTGCCCCACTGCTGGGTGCCATCATCGCCGGCTTGTTCGGCAAGGCCATTGGCCGTGCCGGCGCGCACATCGTCACCATCCTGGGTGTAACGATTTCCCTGCTGGTTTCGCTGATCATTTTCAAAGACGTCATGGCCGGCAACAGCTTCAACGGCGATCTATATACCTGGCTTGAATCGGGCGGACTCAGTCTCAAGATCGGCTTCCTCATTGATCCGCTGACCGCCGTGATGATGATCGTCGTCACCTTCGTCTCGTTGATGGTGCACATCTACACCATCGGCTACATGGCGGAAGATCCTGGCTACCAGCGCTTCTTCAGCTACATCTCGCTGTTCACCTTCTCGATGCTGATGCTGGTGATGAGCAATAACTTCGTCCAACTCTTCTTTGGTTGGGAAGCGGTTGGTCTGGTGTCCTACCTGCTGATCGGTTTCTGGTACACGCGGCCGACGGCGATTTACGCCAACCTCAAGGCGTTTCTGGTCAACCGTGTCGGCGACTTCGGCTTCCTGCTCGGTATCGGCCTGATCGCCGCATATGCCGGCAGCCTCGACTACGCCACCGTCTTCGGCAAGTCGGCGGAACTGGCTACGATGACCGAAACCGCCACCGGCTGGCCGCTGATTACTGCCATCTGCATCGGCCTCTTCATCGGCGCGATGGGCAAGTCGGCCCAGTTCCCGCTACATGTCTGGCTGCCGGATTCGATGGAAGGCCCGACCCCGATCTCCGCGCTGATCCATGCCGCCACGATGGTCACGGCCGGTATCTTCATGGTTTCACGCATGTCGCCGCTGTTCGAGCTCTCCGAGACTGCGTTGTCCTTTGTCATCGTCATCGGCGCCATCACTACGCTGTTCATGGCGCTGATCGCCATCGTGCAAACCGACATCAAGCGCGTCGTCGCCTATTCGACCTTGTCGCAACTCGGCTACATGACCATGGCACTGGGTGCCTCAGCCTACTCGGTGGCGATCTTTCACCTGATGACCCATGCCTTCTTCAAGGCGGTGCTGTTCCTCGGTGCCGGTTCGGTCATCATCGCCATGCATCACGAGCAGGACATGCGCCGCATGGGCGGTCTGCGCAAGTACATGCCGATCACCTACGCGACCATGTTGATCGGCGCCCTGGCCAACGCCGGCTTGCCACCTTTCGCCGGTTTCTTCTCCAAGGATTCAATCATCGAAGCGGTGCATCTGGCACACATACCGGGTGCCGGGTTTGCCTACTTCGCCGCGCTGGCCAGTGTCTTTATTGGCGGCCTGTATTCCTTCCGCCTGATCTTCTTTGCATTCCACGGCAAGGAGCGCTTCCGTGAGGCGGCACACGACAGTCATGGTCACGATGCCCACCATGACGACCACGGTCACCACGGTGCTGCCGAGCCGCACGAGTCGCCCAAGGTCGTGACCGTGCCACTGATCCTGCTATCAATCCCAGCGATTGCGTCGGGCTGGTTGATCGGCACGCTGCTCTACGGGAACTGGTTTGGCGATGCCATCTATATCGCCGAGCACCACGAAGGTCTGGCAGAAATGGCGCATGAATTCCACGGGGCAATCGGGATGATGACGCATGGCGTGACCACGCTGCCGTTCTGGCTGGCAATCTCCGGTGCGGCAACTGCCTGGTTCCTCTACATCGTGCGTCCTGACTTGCCGGCAGTGATCAAGGCAAAGTCGGGAGTCCTCGCGACCATCTTGGAAAATAAATACGGCTTTGACCAGTTCAATGACTGGTTCTTTGCGGGTGGCGCACGCGGTGTCGGGCGCGGCCTGTGGAAAGCCGGCGACCAGATGCTGATCGATGGCGTGGCGGTAAATGGCACCGCGCGCCTGGTTGGCTGGTTTGCCAGTGTCGTGCGCCTGATCCAGTCCGGCCACATCTATCAATACGCATTCTCCATGATCATCGGCGTCTTTGTACTTCTGACGCTGTGGATCAATAGAGCCTGACGGAATAATAAAGTGCAGATGAGTTCGCAACTCCTGAGTCTCGCCATCTGGGTGCCGATTATCGGTGCAATGGTGGTCTTCGCCGCGGGCGCGGAGAAAAACCTGGCGCGCTGGGCGGCTCTGGCGGTTGCCTTTGCCGGTTTCGCCATCACGCTGCCGCTTTACTTGAACTTCGATGTCACCCAGGTCGGCATGCAGTTTGTCGAGCAGCGTCCCTGGATTCCCCGCTTCAACATCGAGTATCTCCTCGGGGTCGATGGCATTTCGGTCCTCTTCATCCTGCTCAACAGCTTCATCACCATCGTCGTGGTTATCGCTGGCTGGGAAGTCATCGAAGAGAAAGTGTCGCAGTACATGGGCGCCTTTCTGATCATGTCGGGCCTGATGAACGGCATTTTTGCCTCGCTGGATGCGGTGCTGTTCTATGTCTTCTTCGAGGCTTCGCTGATCCCGATGTACATCATCATTGGCGCCTGGGGCGGGCCGAATCGCGTCTATGCGGCCTTCAAGTTCTTCCTCTACACGCTGCTCGGCTCGTTGCTGATGCTGATCGCGTTGATCTATCTGTTCCTGGCTTCGGGCGGCAGTTTCAATCTGCTCGAATGGCACCAACTCAGAATCGAGATGGCGCCGCAAATTCTGCTGTTCCTCGCTTTCCTCGTCGCCTTCGCCGTCAAGGTGCCGATGTGGCCGGTGCATACCTGGTTGCCGGACGCCCACGTCGAAGCGCCGACCGGTGGTTCGGTGGTGCTGGCCGCCATCATGTTGAAGCTCGGTGCTTACGGTTTTCTGCGATTCTCTCTTCCGATCGCGCCAGATGCCAGTCATTACCTGGCGCCGATGATGATTACGCTGTCGCTGATCGCGGTCATCTACATCGGCTTCGTCGCTCTGGTGCAGGCCGACATGAAAAAGCTGATCGCCTACTCGTCGATTTCGCACATGGGCTTCGTTACGCTCGGTTTCTTCATCTTCAATCAACTTGGTGTCGAAGGCGCGCTGGTACAGATGATCTCCCACGGCTTTATTTCGGCCGCCATGTTCCTCTGCGTCGGCGTGATGTACGACCGCATGCATTCACGCCAGATTGCCGATTATGGTGGCGTGGTGAATACCATGCCGAAGTTCGCCGCGCTGTTCGTGTTCTTCTCCATGGCCAACGCCGGCCTGCCGGCAACCTCCGGTTTCGTTGGCGAATTCATGGTTGTCCTGGGCGCCGTCAAATTCAATTTCTGGGTTGGCTTTGCCGCGGCGACGACCCTGATTCTCGGCGCTGCCTACACCCTGTGGATGGTAAAACGCGTGGTCTTCGGTGAAGTGGCCAACAGCCATGTGGCCGAACTCACTGACGTCAATAACCGCGAATTCCTCTTCCTTGCCCTGCTGGCGTTCTGTGTGCTGGCCATGGGTGTTTATCCTTACCCCTTCACCGACGTCATGCACGTCTCGGTGGACAACCTGCTCAAGCACGTCGCTGTGAGCAAGCTCTAGACAACCGTGGCGGCGACGAGATAAACGATGCTCAAGAACTTCATCACGCCTGATCTCTACCCGGCCATGCCGGAGATCTTCCTGCTGGTCATGGCCTGCGTCATCCTGCTGGTGGATGCTTTCCTCGGACGTGCCCAGCGCTGGATTATTTCCGCGCTGACCCTGATTACCCTCGCCGGTTGCGCGCTGATCACTTATCAGACCATGGATGGTCAGGTGGTGCTGACCTTCAGCAACATGTTTGTCGACGACCTGCTGGCAGATTTCCTCAAGCTTCTGGTCTATCTCGCGGTCATCGTCGTGGTGATCTACAGCCGCGATTATCTGGTCGCGCGCCAACTCGACAAGGGCGAATACTATCTGCTGGTGCTGTTTGCCACGCTCGGCATGATGGTGATGATTTCCGCCGCGCACTTCCTCACCATCTACCTCGGCCTCGAACTCCTCTCGCTGTCGCTGTACGCCCTGGTCGCCATCGATCGCGACTCGCCGCGTGCGACGGAAGCGGCGATGAAATATTTCGTCCTCGGTGCGCTGGCCTCCGGTTTGCTGCTTTACGGTATGTCGATGGTGTATGGTGCCACTGGCACGCTCGAAATCGGTGGCGTGGCGCAGGCGCTGCACCTCGGCGTCGCCAACAAGACTGTGCTGGTCTTCGGCCTCGTCTTCATCGTCTCTGGCATCGCCTTCAAACTCGGTGCCGTACCCTTCCACATGTGGGTGCCCGACGTTTATCACGGTGCTCCGACGCCGATCACGCTGCTGATCGCCTCCGCGCCCAAGCTGGCGGCGTTTGCGATGGCGTTGCGCATGCTGGTGTATGGCCTGTTCGAGATTGCTGAACATTGGCAGTCGATGCTGATGATTCTGGCGATGCTTTCCATCGCACTCGGCAATCTGGCCGCCATCGCGCAGACCAACCTCAAGCGCATGCTGGCCTATTCCGCCATCTCGCACATGGGCTTCATGCTGCTGGGCCTGATGAGTGGCGTGGTGGGTCCCGATCGCCATTTCGCCCTCAATGCCTACAGCTCGGCGCTGTATTACGTCGTGGCCTACGTCATCATGTCGCTCGGTTCGTTCGGCATGATTCTGCTGCTGTCACGTGCCGGTTACGATGCCGAACATCTCGAAGATTTCAAGGGACTCAACCAGCGCAGCCCGTGGTTCGCCGCCGTGATGATGGCGCTGATGTTCTCGATGGCTGGCGTGCCTTTCTTCATCGGTTTCTTCGCCAAGTTTTCGGTGCT
>CAJBAP010000210.1 GCA_903950295.1 uncultured Rhodocyclaceae bacterium | reverse complement strand
CCGACCAGCAGGGCGATGGCGAACGCGATCACCGCCATCGCACCAAGCTTCTGGCGCGCATTGAGACGGGAGAGCATCTCCAGATTGAAGGGGGAGGCCGGCATTGCCGTTGCCTGATCTGCCATATTTTCGCGGTCCGATTAAACGCTGACGGATTGTGGCTTGCCCTAGCAAGAGGGGTTCCTGCAAGCAGCGGCAAAAATTGCCGCTATTTCAGGTATTGTTTTACCGTTTATTCGCCGTACCGCTACAACCGACTTTTTGCGAACATCCCCACATTATGAGCGTAACCGACCCCTTGGCTCCCGTGCCCGCCGCGTCCGCCATCGAAATACCCACGGATCCGGCACGTCTGGCCGAAGCCTTCCGGCTGTTCAACCAGGTCTCCGAGGAGCTGTCGACCGCTTATGGCACGCTCGAGCGCCAGGTCGAGGCGCTCACCGGCGAGCTGGCAGCCGCCAATGGTGCCCTGCGCCAGCAATACCAGGAGAAGGCGGCGCTTACCGATCGCCTCACACGCCTGCTCGAAGCCCTGCCGGCGGGCGTGGTGGTGCTCGATCGCGAGGGTCGGCTCGATGTCGCCAATCCTGCCGCCGATCATTTGCTGGGCACTCCCGCGCTCGGCATGGCTTGGGGCAACATTGAAGCGGCTTGCCTGCGCCCGACCGACACGGCCGGTGAAATGCAGGCTGGCGAGTATCGCGTCGCCATGAGCATGACGGCGCCCGATGCGAGCGGTGGCCGCATTGTCCTGTTGCATGACATCACCGGGGCGCACCAGCTCAAGATGCAGGCCGAACGCCACGAACGTCTCGCAGCGATGGGCGAGATGGCGGCACAACTGGCGCACCAGTTGCGCACCCCGCTGGCGGCCGCGCTGCTCTACGCCGGCAACCTCGAAAATCCGGGCCTGCCTGAGGCCACCCGCATCAGCATCGCGCAAAAGACCGTCGGGCGACTCAAGCATCTCGAACACCTGATTCAGGACATGCTGCTCTTCGCCCGTGGCGAGGTACTCGGGCGTGAAACATTCGCGGTCGAAGAACTGCTGGGCGAGTTGGCGCATACCTTTGAGCCGCTGGCCCGGGCGCGTGATGTCGAGTTTGAGCTAACTCCCGCTCCCGCCGGGCTGGAAATCACCGGTAACCGTAAGGCGCTCGCTGGCGCACTCACCAATCTGCTCGAGAACGCCTTGCAGGCAGTTTCTGGCGGCGGTTGTGTCAACCTGGGCGTGGATGCTAACAAGGAGCGCCTGGCTTTCCGTATTCGTGACAACGGGCGCGGCATGCCGCCCGATGTTGTTGCCCGTCTGTTTCAACCATTTTTCACTACCCGCGCCGAAGGCACTGGACTGGGCCTCGCCATCGCCCGTGGCGTAGCGCGGGCTCATGGTGGTGGCATTGACGTCGAATCAGAACATGGCGCCGGTACCGAATTCGTGCTCACCGTCAGCCGTGGCACGCGTAACATGCAGGACGCAAACTCCGTGGAGTCGAACTGATGGTCGCAATTGCACCAAAATCCGCTGCGCAATCCCCCATGAACATTCTCGTCGTCGAGGATGATGAGGCGCTGCGCGATGCGCTGCTGATCACGCTGGAAGCTGCCGGCTACCGCGTCAGCGGGGCGGACGGCGGCCCGGCGGCGCTGGCGCTGCTCGAGCGCGAGGTTTTCCAGATGGTCGTTTCCGATCTGCGCATGGCGCCGATGGACGGCCTGCAACTGCTGGGCGAAATCCGCATGAAAAAACCCGGCCTGCCGGTGTTGTTGATGACCGCCTTCGGTGACGTCGACAAGGCCGTGGCCGCGATGCGCGGCGGTGCCTGCGACTTCATGCTCAAGCCCTTCGAGCCGAAAGCCTTGCTCGATCAAATCGAGCGTTATGCCGTTCCTCCCGCTGCCGAAGGCGTAGTGGCGGCCGACGCACGGACACGCGAAGTGCTGCTCTTGGCGGCGCGTGTCGCCAGAACCGATGCTACCGTGCTGCTCACCGGCGAGTCGGGTACCGGCAAGGAAGTGTTTGCCCGCTACATTCACGACCAGTCGCAGCGCGCCAAGGGGCCCTTCGTGGCGATCAACTGCGCGGCGATTCCCGACACGCTACTTGAGGCCACGCTGTTCGGTCACGAGAAGGGCGCCTTTACCGGCGCGCAGAGCGCCCAGGCCGGCAAGTTCGAGCAGGCGCACGGCGGCACGCTGCTGCTCGATGAGATTTCCGAAATGCCCTTGGGCTTGCAGGCGAAACTGCTGCGCGTATTGCAGGAGCGCGAAGTCGAGCGCGTGGGCGGCAAGAAGCCGGTGCCGGTCGATATTCGCGTACTGGCGACTTCCAACCGGAACATGACCAGTGAAGTGGCGGCCGGGCGCTTCCGCGAAGACCTGTTTTATCGGCTCAACGTGTTTCCCCTCGCCATTCCCTCCCTGCGCGAACGGCCGGGCGACATCGTTCCGCTGGCACGGCACTTCCTCGCCCTGCACGGCGCACGGCTCGGACGCGTGGCGAAAGTCGGCGCTGATGCAGCGGCAAAACTTGCCGCTCACCCTTGGCCGGGTAACGTGCGCGAACTCGAAAATGCCATGCAGCGCGCCCTGATCCTTGCACCCGGCGATACCATCGAAATCGAGCATTTGCTGTTGCCCACAGCAAATGGCGAGGTGCCTGGGGCAGCTTCACTGGCTGCCGCATTTGCGGTTCCGCCGCCCGTTGCCGTCCCGCCAGCGCCGACTTTTATTCCCTCGCAGACGCCGCAACCCTCGCAACCCATTGTGCCGCAAGGGATTCCGGCCAACATGAAAGATCTGGAACGCCAGCACATCCTCGAAACGCTCGCCAAGGTGGGCGGTTCGCGCAAGAAGGCGATCGACCTGCTGGGCATTTCGGAACGCACCCTGCGCTACAAGCTCAAGCAGTATCGCGAGGAGGGGCTGTTCAACGATGGTGAAAATGATGAGTGAAGCTTGGCTTTCGGCACGCACTTTGCTATAAAAGACCAAACGCCATTTACGGCGACCGGAACATGACCATGGCCATCGACACCCGCAACCTCGAACAAATGCTCTCCGAACTACGCGCAGCCAGTTCTGTGGCGCATGGCAAGCCTGCGTCTGCGGCGCAAGGCGCAGAGGGTGCTGATTTCGGTCTGGCCCTCAAGTCGGCGATCGATCAGGTCAACTCGGCGCAACAGTCAGCCCAGCAAATGACGCAAAACTTTGCCAGTGGCGACAGCAACGTGAGCGTGCAGGACGTCATGATCAACCTGCAGAAGGCCAGCCTCTCCTTCCAGCAGATGGTGCAGGTGCGCAACAAGCTCGTCAATGCCTACCAGGATGTGATGAACATGCCGGTCTAACCCCGGCTGTTGCTTTACCCCATCCCTGTTTCGCGCGCCTTCCGTTCCCGCTCTACCTTGATGATGTAACGCTGGATCAGCGTCATCATCGGCCCCGGCAGCTTCACGAACTCACAGCCCGCCCGCCGCACATTGGCGCCGCTGCGCAAGGTGACATTGAAAACACTGCGCACCTTCAGCGTGCCGGTGACAAAACCAATTTCCGGTAAATCGATGCGGCAGTTTGGGAACACCATTTCCGCCTCGAAGGGGGTTCCCTCGGGCGGTGCCGAGATGCCCATGCCGCCGCCGCTGATGTCGAAGATATGGGCCTCGTGCATGTGCAGGCCACCGTCGGGCATGGGCAGCGGCATCATGCAGATCAGCGGGCGGGCGAGCGGCGTCGTGAGCCGATAAAACTCGCGGCGCTGCAAACGTAAAACTTCGTCGGGCAGTTTGCAGCGAAAGGCGGGGCGACCCTCGTGTTCCACTTTTGTAAAACTGCGCAGGATGAATTGCACCCGCACCTTCTCCAGCGTGGTCACGCAAAAGTGCTTCTCCGCCTCCAGTGCCTTGCGGTTCATCTCGCTGCTGGGGCCATAGTCGAGCACGAGATGATCTTCCGCCACGTGGGCCAGCGTTGTCAGCAGCATGTCACGACCCTCGTTGAAGAAGATCGTCATCTGCGACACGTGGTCGTAGAGTCCGCGCATCACCAGAATGATCTCGGCTGCTGTGCGCAGCATGAAGTGATCGTACTCACCCTCTGCAAGAACGGCAGGCGAGTTAGCGGGCGGGGTGGCAGTGGTTGT
>CAJBAP010000209.1 GCA_903950295.1 uncultured Rhodocyclaceae bacterium | reverse complement strand
GTTGTTCTCGCTGTCGCGGGCCTATTTCATGGTCGACATGCCGGTGCCCGCCAACTACATTCACTTCCTGCGCACGATCATGCCCTTCAAACCACGCGCCGAGTTGTATTCGATGCTGGGCCTCGGCAAGCAGGGCAAGACCTCCTTCTATCGCGGCTTGTTTTCCCATTTGCACCATTCGGCCGACCAGTTCATCGTCGCGCCGGGTATCCGCGGCCTGGTGATGCTGGTCTTCACCCTGCCTTCCTATCCGTACGTGTTCAAGGTGATCAAGGATGTGTTCGGCGTCACCAAGGAAGTCGATCATGCCACCGTCAAGCGCAAGTACCAATTGGTAAAGCAGGTCGATCGCGTTGGACGCATGGCCGACACGCTGGAGTTTTCCCATGTAGCCTTGCCGAAGAAGCGCTTCGCCCCCGAGCTGATCGAAGAACTGCACCAGCAGATTCCCTCGCTGCTGGAAGAGGATGGTGACGACCTGATCATCAAGCACCTCTATATCGAACGGCGCATGGATCCGCTCAATCTTTACCTTGAGCGTGCCGAAAAGGCAGGGCATGACGACCTCCTCGAACAGGTAGTGATCGAATATGGCAACGCCATCCGCGAACTGGCGATCGCCAACATCTTTCCCGGCGATCTGCTGTGGAAAAACTTTGGTGTCACACGCTATGGTCGCGTGGTGTTCTACGACTACGATGAGATCGAGTACATGACCGATTGCAACTTCCGCCGCATTCCGCCGGCGCCGAACGAAGAGGCCGAGATGTCCAGCGAGCCTTGGTACTCGGTGGGTCGTAATGACATCTTCCCTGAGGAATTCAGTTCGTTTCTGCTTACTTCGCCCAAAGTGCGGGCCGCCTTCATGCGCCACCACGCCGATCTTTTTGATGCCGGATTTTGGCAACAGGCGCAGGAGGAGATCAGGCAAGGCGCCATCCGCGATTTTTTTCCATACCCCGAGGCTCTGCGTTTTTGCAGCCTGTTTGGCGAAGGATGCCAGAAATGAAGAATCTGCTTTGTGCCGGACTGTTGCTGGTCGCCAGTTTTTCCGCGATCGCCCAATCGTCGCCCGTAATGGAACTCCAAGCCGGTTTTCACCGCATCGAGGCCGAAGTGGTCAATACGCCGCAAAGCCGTGCCCAGGGCCTGATGCATCGCCGTGAGATGGCGCCACAGCATGGCATGCTGTTCATCTTCACCGAAGATAATCAGCATTGCATGTGGATGAAGAACACCCTGATCCCGCTGGCGGTGGCGTTTATCGATGAGGGCGGCCGTATCCTCAACATCGAGGAGATGAAACCGCAGAGCGAGGCGAATCACTGTGCCGTGCGTCCGGCGCGTTACGCCCTGGAAATGAACGCCGGGTGGTTTTCTCAGCGGGGACTGAAACGGGGCGATGTCATCGGTGGCATCGAGCGGGCGCCCAAGCCGCACTAAAAATTGCGCGCAAAAGTCTCGAAATCCGCTGCCGGCATCGGCCGTGCGTGCAGGTAACCCTGTACCTTGTCGCAGCCGATCTGCGCCAGATAAACTTGCTGCTCAATGGTTTCGATGCCCTCGGCGATGGCATC
>CAJBAP010000208.1 GCA_903950295.1 uncultured Rhodocyclaceae bacterium | reverse complement strand
TCTGCAAGGCCCGCAAGCCGGAATGCTGGCGCTGCATCGTCCGCGACCTGTGCAGTTACAAGGAAAAGGCCGATGTTTAATCCGAGCCGCGACCAGGCACGCCGCTTTCTGATCGATGCCTGGCAAAAGCATCGTGCCAAATTGCCGTCGACACCCCTCGAAATCATCGCCGCCGACCTCGTCGCCTTGCATCCCGAATACCACAGCCTGCTCGAAGGCGCGGATGCGCTGACGCGCGAGTGGACACCGGAGGATGGCGCCACCAACCCATTCCTGCACCTGTCGCTGCATCTGGCGATCGAGGAGCAGCTTTCCATCGACCAGCCA
The DNA here is from genome assembly GCA_903950295.1 of uncultured Rhodocyclaceae bacterium. The sequence goes on along the minus strand of CAJBAP010000208.1, from coordinate 1,398 downwards.
CCGGGCATTCGCGCCGCCTACGAAAGTCAGCTCCGGCAGCACGGCGACCGGCATGCGGCGCTGCACGACATTCTCGAATGTCTGGGTGAAACGCTCTGGCGCGCGCAGCGTGACCGTGCCCCGCTCGATGCTGCCGCCTATCTCGATTGTGTGCGGCGCCGGACGTAGAATCGCCTGATGTCATACCTCCGCTTTGTCCGCCTGCGCACCCGCTTCACGCTGGCCATCCTCGCGTTGTTTCTGGCAACCGGGGCGATGTCGCTCTGGGTGGTCAACCGCAAGACCGGCGACATTGTCGACACCCTGGCCTTGCGCTTCGCCGCCCGCCAGGCGCTGCTCGATCGCGAGCGCATCCTTGCGCCGATCATGACCGAAGTCACCCTCGCCCGACAAATGGCGGCCTCCCCGCTCCTGCGCAGCTGGGCACGCGACGAGGGCAACCCGGTACTCAAGCGCCTGGCCCTCGCCGAGCTCGACAGCTACCGCAAGTCATTTCGCGACGGCAGCTGGTTCTACATCATCGACAGCTCGAAGCACTATTACTTCAACGACCGCCAGGACAATTACCGCGGTCGCGAATTGACGCAGACGCTCGATGCCGCGCGCGCTTCCGACGCCTGGTATTTCGGCGTGGCGAAGATGCCCGGTCACTACCAGCTCAACCCGGATATCGACGTTACGCTGAATGTCACCAAGGTCTGGATCAATGTTCCGGTACGCGCCGACAACAAGCTGCTCGGTGTCGTCGGCAGTGGCATCGACATCAGCGAATTCGTCAAGCTGCTGATCCGCGACGACCAGCCCGATGTCTACGCCATCCTCATCAACGCGGCCGGGGCGATCCAGGCCCACCCGAACCGCAACCTGATCGACCTGAATGCCGAGAATCGCGGTGCCGACACCGGGCGTACCCTGTTCTCGCTGCTGCCCAACGATGGCGAACGCGCCGCCTTGAAAGAGGCCATGGCCAAGCTCGTCGGCCAGAGCGAAAGCTCGGCTACCGAAGCACTCCATCTCACCCTCGATGGCAAGCAGCGCCTGGTGGCACTGGCCCGCATCGGTGACATCGGCTGGTTCAATCTCACGGTGATGGATACAGACAGCCTGATCGGCAACCGCTTGTCGAAACCCTTCGTCACCATTTTCATCATCGCGGGCCTGACGCTCTTGGCATTGTTGATCTGGCTGCTCAACCGCATGGTCATCACCCGCATCGAACGGCTGGCCAAAAGCGCCGCCGCCATCGCCGCCGGTGACCATGCGACGCGCGTGCATGACCGCACGCTCGATGAAATCGGTACCCTGACCCGCTCGTTCAATCACATGGCGCAAACGGTTGCCGACAGCACCGCCAACCTGGAATCGCGCGTTGCCGAGCGTACCGCCGCGCTTTCGGCC
>CAJBAP010000207.1 GCA_903950295.1 uncultured Rhodocyclaceae bacterium | reverse complement strand
GCCGAACATGCCGGCAAATCATGCCGTTTTCTGCCGCTTAGATGATTTCCAGTTCGGCGCGCAACGCGCCGGCCATCTTCATCGCCTGCAGGATCGCGATCAACTCCTGCGGTTTTGCACCCACCGCATTGAGTGCCTTGACCACGTCGGCGAGATTCACGCCAGCACTGACAGAGACCAGTGCACCGCCGGTCGAACGGATATCGACGGTGGAATTGGTGATGCTGGTAGTGTCGCCGGATGACATCACCCCGGGCTGACTCACGGTATTGTCGGAACTGACCGAAACCGCCAAGTTGCCGTGGGCAATGGCGCACGCGTCGATCGTCACGGCCTGGTTGATCACCACCGAACCACTGCGCGCATTGACGATCACCTTCGCTGACATCTGCATCGGTGTCACTTTAAGATTTTCGACGGCGCCGAGAAAAGCGACACGCTCCTCGGTATTGGCGGGAAGCCTGACCTGCACCTGGCGACCATCGATGGCATTCGCCGTGCCCTGCCCCATCGCCTTGTTGATCGCATCGACCATGCGCTGGGCGGTACCAAAATCAGTCTGGCGCAACTCGAAGCTGGCCATGTCGCCCTGGCCGATCGACATCGGCACTTCGCGCTCAACCGTCGCGCCGTTGGCAATGCGGCCCACGGACAAATGGTTGACGACGGTCTTGGAGCCGCCGCCCTCGGCACCCGCACCGGAGACAACGATATTGCCCTGCGCCATCGCATACACATTGCCATCGGCACCCTTGAGCGGCGTCATTACCAGCGTACCACCGCGCAATGACTTGGCACTGCCAATCGACGAAACCGTCACGTCGATGGGCTGACCAATACGGGCGAAAGGCGGCAGATCGGTCGTCACCATCACGGCTGCGGCATTTTTCAACTGCATCGCCTGCCCCGGCGGCAGGGACACCCCCATGCGCGCGAGCATGTTGACCATGCTCTGCGTCGTAAACGGGGTGTTCTCGCCCGTACCATCGAGACCCACGATGATGCCGTAACCAACCAACTGGTTATTGCGCACGCCGGCAATCGATGCGATTTCCTTGATGCGCTCGGCACGCGCCGCGTCGCTCACCAGCAGGGCAGCGAACAGCCACATCATGCCAATCAGAAATTTATGCACGGCGCTCATGTTTTGTCTCCCGAAGGGCCGCCCCGAGGGAGGCAACGCCCCCTGTGGGGGCAGCGAACGAAGTAAGTGTGGGGGCCATATATTTCTTTCTCAGAAAGGCATGAAAGTGAGGAAGAATCGTCCAAGCCAGCCCATGACCTGAGCCGAGTCAATGAAACCATTGGCCTTGTATTCGATACGTGCATCGGCGACCTGCGTGGATTGCACGGTGTTGCTGGCGGTAATGTTGTTCGGGTTGACCACGCCGGAGAAGCGAATGAACTCCTCGCCTTCCTTCAGGCCGATCTGCTTCTCGCCCGATACCAGCAGATTGCCGTTCGGATAGACATCGATCACCGTCACCGTCAGTACGCCGGTGAAGTTGTTCGACGAAGTGTTTTCACCGGTGCTGTCGAACTTGGTTTCGGTATTCGCCGCCAGCGTCGCGCCCTGGAAGCTCGCGAACGGCAGGCCGGAAACAGTCGGGATGCCTAAAGTACGGTCATCCTTGCGCTCGGCCTTGGTGTCGGACTTCTTCGCTGCCGCCGTCTTTTCGGCAATGTTGATGGTGATCGTGTCGCCGATGTAACGCGCCCGGCGATCTTCGAACAAGGGGCGGACGCTGGCAACGCTATAGATGCTGCCGTTGGAGGGGCCGACGGCACTGCGTGCCTCGGGTCGGACGGTCATGGGTTGATGCACGGCGGTCGACGGGGTGGTGGTCACGCAACCGGCGAGCAGTGCGGCTGTCACGAGCAACAGGACGAACATAATGCGGTCGATCGCTATCATCATGGTTCTCACAGTTGGGTCAGTCGGGCGAGCATGGCATCGGAAGTTGAAACGGCTTTCGAGTTCATCTCGTAGGCACGCTGGGTCTGGATCATGGTCACCAGTTCTTCGGCCACATTGACGTTGGAGGTTTCGACCATGCCCTGGTTGAGCAAACCGGCGCCGTTGAGGCCCGGCGTGTTGGGCGTTGGCGTGCCACTCGAGGCGGTCTCGATATACAGATTTTCGCCGACACTTTGCAGGCCGCCATTGTTGATGAAGGTAGCCAACTGGATGTTGCCGACCTGGGTCGGTGTCGCATTGCCCGCCTGGGTTACCGACACGATGCCGTCACGGCTGATGGTGATCGAGAGCGCATCGGCCGGGATGGTGATGGCTGGCGTCAGTTGATAGCCGCTAGAGGTAACAACCTGACCGGTGCTGTCGCGCTGCATGGCGCCATCGCGCGTGTAGGCCAGCGTGCCATCCGGCATCTGAATCTGCAGGAAGCCCTGGCCGTTGATGGCCATGTCGAGCGGATTATCCGTGCGCTGCAGGCTGCCCTGGGTATGGATGTGTTCGGTGGCCACCGTACGCACGCCGACGCCGAGCATCAACCCGGAAGGAATCTGCGTCTGCTGGGTCGACTGGGCGCCTGGCTGGCGCATGTTCTGGTAGAGCAAGTCCTCGAACACTGCACGCTGGCGCTTGTAACCATTGGTGCTGACGTTGGCGAGGTTATGCGAGATGACATCAAGATTCGTCTGCTGCGCATCGAGGCCGGTTTTGGCAATCCAGAGAGAGCGAATCATTTTTTATCCTTTTCAGCGCGGGGCCAAGATTTGCGTCGCGGCGCGATCGTTGGCTTCAGCAGTGGTAATCATGCGCATTTGCATTTCGAACTGGCGTGCCAGCGAGATCATCGACACCATCTGTTCAACCGGATTGACGTTGCTGTTTTCGGTGTAGCCAGAAGCGATCTTGACGGTAGCGTCCTGTTCGGCCTCATTGCCTCCGCTCATGCGAAAGTAACCATCGGGACCACGCACCAGATCAGTTTCCGGTGGATTTACCAGTTTGATGCGGCCCACCACAGTTGATACGTTCTGTGCACCACTCTGAGGAACCGTCGAGATCGTGCCGTCACGTTCGATAGTGACGCGCGTATCCGGCGGAATGGTGATCGGGCCGCCGTCACCCTGTACCGGGATACCGGTATGGGTTTGCAGCACGCCCGCTTCGGAAGTCTCAAAACTGCCATTGCGCGTGTAACCCTCACCGCCTTCCGGCAGTGCTACCGCGATCCAGCCCTTGCCTTTCACGGCGACATCGTATTGGCCGCCGGTGTAGATCAGCGCGCCTTCGCTGAAGTCGGTATGGGTACTGGCATCCACGGTAAAAGCACGCGTTGGCAAAGCGGACGGGGTGCGATTGTGCGTCTGCACCTGTACCGCACGCAGCCGATGCTCCTCGGCGCGATAACCTTGCGTCGTGACGTTGGCGAGGTTGTGTGCCACGGCCGCCTGGCGCGACATGGTGCCACTGGCCCCTGTCATCGCTGTGTAGATCAGTCTGTCCATGGTCTCTTGTTCGCCTGTTTAGCCGTCCCGCTAGCGCCGACTTTTTATTAACGCAGGTTGACCAGGGTTTGCAGCACCTGGTCCTGCGTCTTGATCGTCTGCGCGTTGGCCTGATAGACACGCTGCTGGGTAATCATGTTGACCAGTTCCGCAGTCAGGTCGGTGTTCGATTCCTCGACCGCCGCCGACTGGATCAGACCGAGGCTGCCCTGTCCCGGCGTGCCGGGAATTGGCTGGCCGGATTCGGCCGTTTCACCCCAGACGTTATTGCCAAGCGAAGTCAGACCATTGGAGTTGTTGAAATTGACAAGCACGATCTGGCCCTGGTTGCGCGTCTTGCCGTTCGAGTAGCGACCCTGCACCGTGCCGTCAGGAGAAACAGAAAGGCCGGTCAGGCGCCCGGAGGTATAACCATCCTGCAATAGCTGGTTTACACCGAAATTGATGCCGTACTGGCTGCTGCCCGTGAAGTCCAGAGTAAATGCCATCGGGTTCGTCGCACCTGACGCCGGATCGAAGCTCAGGCTGAGGGGCATAGCGGTGGTCAGAGCACCGGTCGTGTCAAAGGAGAGAATTGTCGCGGTAGGGACAATCGAGGTCGTCGCCGCGACACCGGGTGCCGCGGTAGGTGTGGCCGTACCTAAAACCGCATTAGCAAAAGCTCCTGCAGCAACGGTGACACTCGAGCTACCCCCTGCTGTTGCTGAAGTGAATACAATCGCACCACCTGAGACAGACGCGGTTGCCCCAACAACTGGGACAGCATTAATTGCTGCGGCCAAAGCGGCGGCGGTTGCATATGCGGCTGCAGGAACAACAACCGCTTGAGGCGTCCCATCGATCGTCAGACTCAAAGTTCCCCCCGCATCTGCTGCATTAGGCGCATAAGCGCTGCCAGTCAGCGTACCTGCGGTCGGTGTTGATGTCGTTGTCGCCCCGGTAAAGTTACCATCAAGTGCGGTGTAAAGCTGCCAGGTGTTTTGATTTGCTGTCTTGGCGAAATACATTGTCAGGTTATGCGGGTTGCCCAGCGTGTCATAGACCGTTTGCGCAGTCGACCCGGTATAGCTCAGTGTATTCGTGGAACTGAAGTTGTCCGCACCACTAGCTGGCGTCGGGGCGCCCAGCAGATTAACCAGGCCATCCCCGCCCGCCTGGGTCACCGTCGAGCCGGTACCTTGACTGCCCAGAGTACCGGAACTGCGCGACGAAATGGCCAGCGCACCCGAGGTGTTAACCGACACATCGACTAGCGCATCCGCTGCCGCCAATGTCGGGTTGCTGTTGATCGCTGTTTGCAACGCAATTGCGAGGTCGCCCCGCGATGCATAAGTTGCGATCGGCACATCGATGGTTGCTGGTCCGGCACCGTCGACGCTCAGAGTCAGCGTGTTATTGGCGGCGGTAATCACCAGTGTCACCGGCGCGGCACTACCGGTCAGGGTTCCGCTCGTCATGGCGGCAGGTGCTGTCGAGCGCGAATCCAGGTTGACGAGCACGTTGCTGGAGGTGGTTGAACTTGGCTCGATGTTGGTGGTTGAAAGACGCAAATCGACGAAATCGCCCGGCACGATGGCACCCGTATCGTCGGCCCCATAACCGGTCACCCGCAACCCACCTGTATTCACCATGTAACCATCCTTGTCCAGCGAAAACTGGCCATTGCGGCTATACACCGGCGTACCGCCATCCGACAGCCGGTAAAAACCGCCACCATTGATGGCCATGTCCAGTGGATTATTCGTCGTGGTGATGTTGCCTTGGGTGAATAATTGGGCAATGCTGGGTGCGGATGCACCGATACCGATCTGCCCTGCACCGCCACCGCCCAGCGAGGCAGCATAGACGTCGGCAAACTGAACCTGTGACGACTTGTAGCCGACTGTGCTTGAGTTGGCAATGTTGTTGCCGATGGCGTCAAGTGCCTTGGCCGAGACGTTGAGGCCGCTTAATCCTTGCTGGAAACCCATTTTCTTCTCCTGTCCTGCTTGTCAGATTGCTTAGACAATGCCTTTGATGTCGTTCAATGCATAAATCGCGCCACCGGCCTCGACACTCATGGTCGTACCGGTACGAATCACGCCGGCTACCTGCACCGCTGAGAGGACACTTGAACTCACCGACTTCGTGCCACGCTTGGCTGCCACCGAGACAGAATATTTGCCGTCCGCCGCCTGCTCGCCGTTATCGGCCTTGCCATCCCAGGGCACCAGCTGAACACCTTGCGCCCCACTGCCGAGCTGTAGCGTGCGGATCGCCAGGCCATTCGCGTCCTTGATGGTCGCCGTGACTTCGTCGGCCGACTCGGCCAGTTCGATACCGAAACCGCCGCCGCCATTGACCAGGCTCATGCCGTTACCGGGTACCAACACGCCACGTCCGACCAGCGAAGCGGCCTGCAGGCCCTGCGCATTTTGTGAATCGTTGAGCAGGGTGCCCAGCGTCTTGTTGAGACGCTCGATACCATCCACCGTGCTGATCTGCGCCAGTTGCGAGGTCATCTGCGCGCTGTCCATCGGCGCAGTCGGATCCTGGTTCTTCAACTGAGCGGTCAGCATGGTCAGAAAACGGTTCTGGATGTCCGCCGTAGCCGAAGTCTTTTCGCGCGTGACATTAAGCGCGGCATAGATGTCGGCGGAAGGATTGCTTGTTGAGTTAGTGACTGTCGTTACCATGATTTTCTCCGGTTACTGTCCGATCGTCAGGGCCTTCATCATCAAGGTCTTGGCGGTATTCATTACTTCTGCGTTGGTTTGGTAGGCGCGCGAGGCCGAGATCATGTTGACCATCTCTTCGACCACATTCACGTTCGGCATCGATACATAACCCTTCTCGTCGGCGGCAGGGTTGGCGGGGTCGTAGGTCATGCGTAGCGGGGCTGCGCTTTCCACCACCTGCGTCACACGTACGCCGAGTCCACCGCCTTCGACCGGCGTGGCCTTGAACACCACTTGCTTGGCGCGGTAGGGTTGGCCGTCGGCACCGGTCACGCTGTCGGCGTTGGCGAGGTTGCTCGAGACGGCATTCAGACGGGCGGACTGCGCGGTAAGCGCGGAACCGGCGATGGCGAAGATTCTGAAATCGCTCATGATTTATCTACCCTTCTCACTGGCCTTGGATGGCCGCGTTCATGGTGCGGAAGCGACCATTGATGAAAGTGATGAGTGCTTCGACCTGGAGAGCGTTCTCGGTAAAGGAGGCGCGCTCGACATCCATGTTCACCGTGTTGCCATCGACGGCACCCTGATATTCGGCGCGATATTTCACGGCACCGCCGTAGGGTGTATCGGGTTTGCTGGCGATATGACCGGCCTGGGTACGCTCCAGCGCGAGCGGGGCAGCTGCACTAGCACCGGCAGTCCCGAGGGCAGCGCCCAAGGCCGACTTGAAGTCGACATCGCGCGCCTTGTAGTGGGGAGTGTCCGCGTTGGCGATGTTCGAAGCCAACAGTTCCTGACGATAACCACGCACGCCGAGGGCGGTACGGGTGAAGTTCAGGTCTTGTTCGAGGCGATCGATCATGGTTTGAGTGTGACTAAAGTTTGTTTTGGCAGTGCCGATATGCAGCAAACGTGCCAACTCTTCAAATACCCGTGTGCTGAGGCACGCAGACGTTTGTTCCCGTGCCTGCGCCGCCCTTGCCGGCAAGCGGCCGGCAAATCTTGCCTGCAGCAGAAATACGGTAGAAAAACGCTGCTGCGCGGACCACCCGATGCCATGCTGGAATGCTTCAATCGGGCGATGATAGGTTTCTTCCGTCTTGCGGTATTTTTCCTCGCTGGCATTCTCGGCGTGGCCAACATGGCATCGGCCATGCAAGACCCTGCGCCGGTAAAGAAGGCCATCGAAAACTGGCTGAAAACCCAGGCGCAGAGTCTGCCCGGGCAGGTCAGCTACGAGATCGGCAATCTCGATCGGAGCAACCAACTCGCGCCCTGTACGGCTTTCGACATCAGCCGGCCTTCCGGCGGCCAGCCTTGGGGGCGCACGAACGTGCAGGTGCGCTGTATCAGCGAAGCCGGCTGGCGGGTGTATATACCCGTACATATCCGCGTCAAGCTTGAATACGTGATCAGTGCACGGCCGATCGCGCAGGGGCAGGTGGTGGTTGCCGACGACCTTTCTGCGCAACTCGGCGACTTGTCGGAGTTACCGGCCAACATCATTACCGACCCGGGTCTCGCCGTCGGCAAAGCCGCTGCCACCTCGATCCCCGTTGGTCGGCCCGTACGCGCCGACATGCTCAAGGCCATCACCGCGATACGGCAGGGTCAGACCGTCAAGGTCGTCTCGCGGGGACCGGGATTCGCCGTCACCAACGAAGGACGAGCATTGAACAATGCGGTCGAAGGCCAGGTCACTCAAGTCAAGCTGGGAACTGGCCAGGTGGTGAGCGGAATTGCAAAAAGCAACGGATCGGTGGAGGTAAACTTCTAAAACATGCCTATAATCAGACAACTAGATTTGACAACGGATCTCCGGTTTTTACCTCAGGTTTTCCCCATACCTGCCGTAAACACCACTAGAGACAGCAGAAACTCCTGCGAAAGGACATTACCGTGAAGATCAACAGCGCCACTCCCTCCATCGGCTCAGCGCCGGACTCGGGACGGACGCGTGGCCCGGCAGCCGCGCAATCGCGACCGGACGCCGGTTCGGCAGAGCGCGTCGACATTTCATCCCTCTCGGCCCGACTTCAAGAAGTCGGCGCTGGCGAGGCGCCAGTCAACGCGCAGCGTGTTGCCGAAATCAAGCTGGCGATTTCCGAAGGTCGTTTCCAGATCAATCCCGAGCGGATCGCAGATGGTCTTTTGGCCAGCGTACGCGACATGCTCGGACGCGCCAACGCCGACAAGACGGCTGCCTGAGCGGCTACCCGAGCGGCTGCCTGAGTCTGAACGGGTTTCGGTGTAGTGGCAACACCCCCCTCCGCTTCCCCGGTCGCACAATTGGGTGCGACCCTGAGGGATGAAATCGGCAAGCTCAGGGAATTCGTCAGCTTGCTGAACAAGGAACAGGAACTCCTGAAACACGGAGACACCGAAGCACTGCTCCCGCTGATTGAAACCAAGACTACCCTGGCCAATGCGCTGGGCGCTCTTGCGCTGGCCCGCGAAGGTCTGCTAAATCGTCTTGGTTTGCCCGGCGGTCGCGAGGGAATGGAAGCGTGGGTCACCCGCCTCGGCAAGGATGAACCGCGTCAAGCTTGGCAAACTCTGCTCACATTGGCCGCCGAGGCGCGCACGATCAATGTCACCAACGGAAAGTTGATTGGCCTGCACATGCAACACAACCAGCAGACCTTCACCGCCCTGATGAACGCCACCAACCGGGCAATGACCTACGGCCCGGACGGACAACAGCAAGCTGGGCTGGGCGGCCGTATTCTCGGCACGGCCTGAACTCCGACGGGATTGCAACTACGCTATTGAATTGGAACTTCAACAGCGTTGTCCGGTGTCTTGGATTCCATATTGATCGCAACACGACGGTTGCGCTGGCGACCATCGACGGTCGCGTTATCGGCGATCGGACGTTGATCGGCATAGCCGCTTGCCGTCAGGCGGCGCGGATCGACGCCGGTATCGACAAACAGGCGCACCACGCTCGCCGCCCGCGCACCCGAGAGTTCCCAGTTGGAGGGGAATAGTGGCGTATTGATCGGGGCGTTATCGGTATGGCCTTCGACAGTGATCGGAAAATCGGTGGTGGCGAGAATCTGGCCGACGGCCGTGAGCGCGCGAATCGCGGGAATCTGCAGGCGCGCCTCGCCCGAGTCGAACAGCACGCTGGCATTGATCTCAACCGTGATGCCGAGCGCGCCCTCGGTGACTCGTACCTGGCCTTGCTGCACCAGGGGCGCGAGCGCGTCGGTAATTTCCTTGGCCTTGTTGCGCAACAGATCCTTGTTTTTTTCGCGCGTCACATCCGTCTTGATATTGGCCACCTGCGGCTTCTTGAACGGGATCGTCACCGGCATTGGTGCGTTCGGATTGACCTGGGTCATCGCACCGACAGAGCTACCCGGGACGCTGCGAAACGCCGAGGAGATCGAATCGGACAGCACGCGGTACTTGCCCTCATTTACCGACGAAACCGCATACATCACGACGAAAAAAGCAAACAACAGGGTAATGAAATCAGCGTAGGAGACGAGCCAGCGCTCGTGATTCTCATGCTCCTCCTCTTTGCGCCGTCTCGCCATGGATGACCCCAACCCTAAACGATGTAGCCCTGCATGCGGCTTTCAATGATGCGGGGATTGTCACCATTGGCGATACCGACGAGGCCATCGACGAACATTTCGCGCATGGCCACCAAACGCGAAATATTGGCCAGCAGTTTCTTAGCCACCGGCAGGAATATCAGGTTGGCGGCACCGACGCCGTAAATCGTGGCGACGAAAGCCACGGCGATGCCGGCACCGAGCTTGGACGGGTCGGAAAGATTTTCCATGACATGGATCAGCCCCATCACCGCACCGATAATGCCGACGGTCGGCGAATAGCCTCCGGCCGCCTCCCAGATCTTGGCCGACTGCTTCATCTGCTCTTCGTAAGCGCCAATTTCAACCTCGAGTACATCGCGCAGACGATCCGGCTCGGCGCCATCGACCAGGAGTTGCAAGCCCTTGCGCATGAAAGGATCAGGCACCGCCGGAATCTGGGCTTCGAGCGCCAGCAAACCCTCCTTGCGGGCCACCTGGCTCCAGTGACCGATTTGGGTAATCAATTGTTCCGGATCGGTCGTGGGGGGCAGGAACACCCACTTGGCCATCTTGAGGCCGTTCATGAAAACCGCCAGCGGACTTTGCAGCATGACAGCGCCCAATGTGCCGCCGATGACGATGAAGAACGCCGTCGGCTGCACCAGCGAGCCGATGTGCCCACCTTCGAGTATTTGCCCGATGAGGATGGCCCCAACACCGAGCAGCAAACCAGCAATACTGATCTTGTCCATGGCGATCAGGCGACCGTGACCAAGGGGGGCGGCACGGCGGCGACGGAAGTGACCTTGGGCTTGCGGCCACGAGGTTTCGTTACGGGTTTGGCCGGAGCGCCATCTTCGTCTTCATCACCGATCACTGCCGCCCGCAGGCGGGCAACCGCCTGCGTGTGCAGCTGACAGATGCGCGACTCGGTAACCCCCATCACTTCGCCGATTTCGCGCAGGTTGAGATCCTGCTCGTAATAGAGCGCCATCATCATTTTCTCGCGCTCTGGCAGGCCGGCAATCGCCACCACCAGCGCGGCGCGCATATTGCTCTCTTCGAGCATCGCCAGCGGGTCAAGCGAAACACCCGACGGATGGCGATCGAGAAAATCTTCATCATCGCCCGAGAGGTCTTCGAGATAGACGAGCTGATGACCACGCGCATCCTGCAGCAATTTCTGGTAATCGGCCAGGGGCATGTCGAGTGCAGTGGCGAGCTCACCTTCACTGGGCGGACGCCCCGCCGCGTGTTCGAGTTTCTGGATCGCCGTTTCGACACGCCGCATTTCCTTGCGGATGCCGCGCGGCATCCAGTCGTTTTCGCGCAGACCGTCGAGCATCGCCCCACGGATGCGCTGCACGGCATAAGTCTCGAATTGTGCGCCGAGCCCCTCCTCAAAACGACCCAGCGCGTCGAGCAGACCGAGCATGCCGTTCTGCACGAGATCATCGACCTGCACGCTGGCCGGCAGCTTCGCCATCAGGTGATAGGCGATGCGTTTGACCAGTGGGGCGTATTGGTTGACGAGCCGCTCTTTTTCGAGCGTGCCCTGAGAGGTATACATCGTCGAGTTCGGCGGCACGGATTGCGGCTGTGAAAGGCCGTGAAACTATAGCACCGATTCATGCACAAGCCGTGCCTGCCAAGCAGGGCGGCCAAACGCATCCGGCACGGCCGGGGGCAGCAAGAAGCCGCCGGCATCCGCCGCCTGGCCATCATCCACCTGAGGCAATCGGCTCAACAGGGCATCCGCCAGATTGGCCGTCACCGGCACATCGGCAGCGCCCAGATACTCGAGCCGCACGTCAAGATGGCCGCGCGCCACGCGCCGCATGTTGTCGAAGATCGCCCGCGCCTCCTCGCCCGAACGGGCGCGCGTGATGACAATCTGAAAACCGTCGCGACCACGTTCCTGCGCCATGTGCTTGATCAGGGCGTAGGCGTGCGTGATGGCATTGCCCTGTGCTGCTACCACCACTGCCATGTGACGGGCCGCAGCAGCCAGCCGCGACAGATGGCCATGCTTCATCGCAACACAGTCGATCAGGACAAACGATGCGCCGCGTTGCAGCTCATTCAGGCACGACGAAAGATGCATGGCGTCGGGTGCGGCCATCCGGTCGAGCGCGTGAGCCGCGCGTGCGGCCGGCAAAATACGCACCAGCGGGGCGGCCTGCAGCATCACTTGGCGCAGCGAACGTTCGCCGGACAGGGCGTGCATCAAATCGTAGCGCGCCGTCAGCCCGAAGCTCGCAATGGCATTGTTGGGCGCGGCATTCTCGTCGATGATCACCACACCATGCCCGGCAGCTGCCAAAGCCGCGGCTGTTTGCACCACGAGCGTGGTGCGGCCACAGGCACCGTGACCAGAAGCAAAGGCCACGACTTGCGGTGAGCGGGTGCCAAAAAGCCGGCGCAACCCGGCAGCCTGATCACCTGCGCCGACGCTGCCGCCGCCAGCGTGCGCAAGATCAGACAAGTGCGGCTCCGCGCATCTCGCTCTGCGCCGCTGCCATCGCGGCCGGCATCACCAATCCGACCTCTTCTTCCTTGAGGCGATGCACGGAAGTTTGCGCCGGCTGACGGAAGGCCCGATGCAACAGGTAATTGCGGTTGGGCAGGTGCATGTCTTCAGGCACGCGCTGACCGTTGGCGACATAGGCGAGCAACAGGCCATGACGCACCACGGCATCGAGCGCGGGCGCAATCGACGCCGTCTCATCCACCTTGGTGAGAATGCAGCCGGCAAGATCTTCGCCGGCATAACTGCGGATCACGTCGTCGAGCGTATCACCCCGGCTGGTGGCGTTCAGCAGCAGCAGTCGCCGCACTTCGCCAGCACGCGTCAGCATCGCTGCCTGCTCGGCCACCATGCGGTCGCGCTGACTCATGCCGACGGTATCGATGAGTACCATGTGCTTGCCACGCAACTCGGACAAGGTGCGGCGCAAATCTTCGCTGTCACGCACCACATGCACCGGCACACCGAGAATGCGGCCGTAAATGCGCAGTTGCTCGTGGGCGCCGATCCGATAACCGTCGGTCGTCAGCAGCGCGAGCTTGTCGGCACCATAGCGCACCACGCAGCGGGCGGCGAGCTTGGCGGTGGTGGTGGTCTTGCCCACGCCGGTCGGTCCGACCAGCGCGAACACGCCGCCACGCTCGATCAGGTCGTTTTCGCTGGTCAGTGTGCGCAGGCGACGATTGACGGCACTCGTGAGCCACTTGCGGCCTTCCTGCATTTCCATGTCATCGGGCATGTCTTCCACCAGGCGGCGTGCGAGCATGCCGGAGAATCCGGCCTCGAGCATTTCGCCAAGCAGTTGTGCCTTGGCCGGTGCATGGCGGGTCATATCGCCCCAGGCAAAGCCGGCCAACTGGCGCTCGAGCAGGCTCTTGATCGTCTTCATTTCATCCATCAACTGCTGCACCTGTGCGCCACCATCAATG
>CAJBAP010000206.1 GCA_903950295.1 uncultured Rhodocyclaceae bacterium | reverse complement strand
GGCAGGGCCATCAGGATCCAGCCAAGCAGGATCAGGCGGAGGAAGGAGCGGGGATAAAGGTTCACGACCGCAATGCTAAGGCATGCGGGCGTCAGGCCAAAGTGTCGGGATTTGGCGACAGTAGCAATGACCGAGCGGGACAAGGAAGATTCGGTCCGCAGATGCCACGCCAGGAGCGTCTGCACAGCGCCGCAAACCAGCGGCATCCCGGAAACAAGAACAAGGAGCTTCCATGAAACAAGACAAGGTCATTCGTGCGCTGGTGCTGGCCCTGGCCGCAACACCGGCGCTTGCCCAGACAACCATCGCCGATCCCCCACCGGGACGCCTGCTCGCCTCCAACTGCTTCCAGTGCCATGGCACCAACGGCAAGGGCGGCGTCGAGACGCTGGCCGGCGGGTCGTCCAGCGAGATCTACAACGAACTGAAGGAAATGCAGCGCAAGTCATCACCCGAGATGATGGACATGCATGCCCGCGGCTACACCGACGCGCAGATACGTCTGATCGCCGACTACTTCTCAAAACAGCGCTGAACGAGGACACCATCATGATCAAACGTAGAGATTTCATCAAATGGGCTGGCACTGCCGGCATTGGGCTGAGTGCTGCCGGCTGGAGCCTGCTGGCGAATGCCGATACCCGGCGCACCTCGACGGCTACCCTCGCTGTGCCGACCGGCACCGGCATCAAGGGGCGCGTCGTCATCATCGGCGGTGGCATGGGTGGCGCCACGGCCGCCAAGTACCTGCGCCATTGGGGCGGCACCGGCGTCGAAGTGACGCTGATCGAGCGCGAGTCATCCTACGCTTCCAACATCATGAGCAACCTGGTGTTGAACGGCAGCCGCAACATGACCTCGCTGCAGTACGGCTATGGCAATCTGGCCAGCCGCTACGGCGTGAAGATCGTCAAGGGCGATGTCGTCGCCATCGATCCGGTCGGCCATGCCGTTACCCTGAGCAGTGGTACCCGTTATCCCTACGACCGGCTGGTTGTGGCGCCCGGTGTCGATTTCGACAGCCTGCCGGGTCTCGAAACCGCCGCCGCACAGGCTGCCGTGCCCCACGCCTGGAAGGCCGGCCCGCAAACGACCGCACTGCGCAACAAGATCACTGCCATGCCGTCCGGCGGCGTGTTCGTGATGAGCATTCCGGCCAAGCCCTACCGCTGCCCGCCCGGCCCCTATGAGCGCGCCTGCATCGTCGCCGACTGGTTGAAGCGCAATCGGCCCGGTTCCAAGGTCATCGTGCTTGACGCCAACCCCGGCATCACCGCCGAAGTGCATTCCTTTACCGATGCCTTCGAAGTCGTGCATAAGGGTGTCATCGAATATCACCCGGGGGTTTCCATCACCAGTGTCGATGCGTCGACACTGACGGCGAACACCAACATCGGCAATATTCGCGGCAACGTGCTCAACGTGATTCCGCCGCATCGTGCCGGCAAGGTGATTTCTGCCAACGGTCTGGCCGATGCCGGTGGCAAATGGACCAGCGTCGATGTGTTGTCCTATGAGGCGAAGGTTGCGCCAGGTGTGCATGTCATCGGTGATGCCGCCGCGACAACCCAGCCCAAGGCCGGTCACATTGCCAACCAGGAAGCCAAGGTCTGTGCCGACGCCATCCTGCGTCTGCTCTCCGGCCGCGCCCCTGATCCGGCACCGCAAACCAACTCGGCCTGCTACTCGCCGATCACCTTCGATACTGCCTCTTGGCTCACGGCGACCTTCGCCTACGATCCGGTGAGCAAAACCATGCTGCCGGTGCCCGCATCCTCGGGCGAAGCGGCGGCGCGCTCGCAGGACAACTTCAACGAGATGAACAAGTGGTTCACCGCCTTGATGGGAGATTCTTTCGCATGAAAAACGCGCGCGGCTTCACCTTGCTCGAGTTGCTGGTGGTGGTTGCCATCATCGGCTTGCTGGTCGCCTATGTGGGGCCGCGCTATGTTTCACAAATCGGCAAGTCGGAGACGGCTGCCGCGCGCGCCCAGATCGAGGCACTGGCCAAGGCGCTCGATACCTTCCGTCTCGACACCGGGCACTATCCGTCCGCCGCACAGGGCCTCACGGCCTTGCGCGACCGGCCGACCGGCATGATGAAATGGAACGGCCCCTATCTGCAAAAGGATGTACCGGCCGACCCGTGGGGCAAGCCCTACGTCTATCGCATGCCCGGTATCAAGAGCGATTTTGAACTGGTTTCCTACGGGCGTGACGGCGCGCCTGGCGGTAGTGGCGAAAACGCCGACATCACCTACTGACATGCGCTACGCGGTCAGAGCCATGGGCAGCAGTGGTGTCATCACCGTGGCGGTGGAGGCTGTTGATGCCTTGGCGGCACGCGCCAAAGTTGGGGCACAGGCGCTGCGGCCGCTATCGGTAGCTACGGCCAACCCGAAGCTGTTGTCGCAACGCAGCCAGTTTTCGCTGCCACTGTTCAGTCAGGAATTGCTGGCACTGCTCGAAGCCGGCCTGTCGCTCAGCGAGGCCATCGATACTTTGTGCGCCAAGGAGCAGCGCCCCGAGGCGCATACCGTGCTTGAAGGCTTGTCTCGCTCGCTCAATGAAGGGCTGCGTTTTTCCGCCGCGCTGGCAGCTCAACCGGAGCATTTCCCCGTGCTCTACTGCGGGCTGATGCGTGCGGCCGAACGCACGTCGAGCCTGCCCGAATCGCTGTCGCGCTACATCGACTATCGCAGTCGCCTCGACGCCGTACGTAGCCGCGTCATCAGCGCGCTGATCTATCCTGCAATCCTCTCGGTCGTCGGCTTGCTGGTGACACTGTTCCTGCTCGGTCACGTCGTGCCGCGCTTCGCCGGCATCTATCAGGGCACCGGGCGCGACTTGCCCTGGCTATCGCAGCAATTGATCGCCTGGGGTACTTTTGCGGCAAGCCATGGCCAGACGCTGGCGCTGGGTGCCGGCGGATTGCTGCTCGCCGCCGCCGTGGCGGGTCAAGGCTGGACGCGCAGTGGTGGGCCGCAGCGCTTGCTGCGCCGCCTGCCCGGGGTCGGCAGCACCGTCACCACCTTCGAGCTGACCCGGCTTTACCTGGCGTTGGGCACGCTGCTCGAGGGCGGACTGCCCATCCTGCAGGCGATGAGTCTGGCCGAGGGACTGCTAAGCACCGAAACACTGCTGCGCTATCGCCGCGCTGCT
>CAJBAP010000205.1 GCA_903950295.1 uncultured Rhodocyclaceae bacterium | reverse complement strand
AGGGCTGTCGCCCTGATAGGTGTAGCCATAGGGGTCGCTGTTGTCCAGTGTGGTGTATTGCTCGCCCTTGTAACGGTACGCCAGTGAGCCGGTCAGGGCTTCGTTGAAACGGTAGCTGGCAGTTGCTACGGCCCGCCACAGAGGCACACGGGGCTGATACTTGCCGATGGTGTCGCCCGGCGTGGTGACGTATCCATCGTTTTCCTTGATCCGCGAATTGGAATAGGTGACGCTGCCGGTGAGATCGAGACCCTTGAGCAGAATGTCATTGCCCTGGTAAGCAATCTCGGCGCCCGGAGTATTGATTTTTCCAACGTTGGTAATGCGGGTCACGGTGGGACTGACGCGTTCCGAGTAGAGCGAGTTCTTAACGGTTTCAAAGAACAGGGTAGAGCGCAGGAGGCCGTTGCCCAGATCGGTCTCTGCCGTCAGTTCCGAGGTCCAGGATTTTTCGGGCTTCAGGTTGGGGTCGTTCACCACGGAAATCGTACCCGTCGTAGCACCGTAAAGCTCTTGTACCGTCGGATAGCGCACCGCACGTCCGGTTGAGGCCTTGAGCACGGTCGCACCGGTGAGCTGGTAGGCCAGTGCCGCCTTGGGCGAAATGTCGTTTTCGCTGCGCTTGGCATAACTCAGGGAACTGGTGCTGGTCGTCGTATAGCCGCCGGATGCCGTCCAGTTTTCGATGCGAGCCCCCAGTACTGTTTTCCACTTGGGGGCAAACGCCCAGGTGTCCTGACCATAAATGGCCCGCGTGCTGGTCTTGCCGCCGACATCCGTGTTCAGGGCGCCGGGGGCATCCACCAGCCAGTTGCCCGCGATGTTGGACTTCAGGATGCGGAGCTTGTAATGGTCCTGCTGGAAGCCGAAATCTACGATGTGCTCACCCTTGGGACCCTGTGGTCGCCAGATACCCTTCAGGGAAATGTTGTTCCAGCCGGTTCCCTTCTGGTCGGTGATGGAACCGGCGCCACCGTTCAGCGCTCCGGGCAGCGGGTTGTTGCCGGGGCCGTTGGTGCGCTGCAGATCCTTGTCATAATCGAACAGGCTGCCGGCCACCTCCCAGTCCCATGTGCCCTGCGTATTGCTCTTGACCGACAGACCGTGCATCAGGTGATAGAACGTCTCGTTGGTCAGCGTGAAGTCGGGGTTGGTGGTCGCATTGCCAGTGGCCAGTGTGTAGGCCCCGCCATTGATGGTCACCGCGCCGCTATACACCGGAGCGCCGGCGGCATTGCGCAGATAGGTCTTGGGACGGTTTTCCGATTTGTTGTCCCAGATGCCCAGCGTGTAGGCCGCACGCAGGGTGGGCGAAATGTCGTAGGCAACCTTGATCTTGGTGTGATCCTGGATGGTGTGGTACTCCGTCCCCGTGCCGAGGATGAGGATAGGCGTCAGCGATTTGTTCTGGTCAGGCACTGCGCCGGTCACGGTGCTGGCGCCGGCTGCGCTGGTCTGGTTTTTGGTGAGAAAGGTCAGCGGCTGACCGTGGCTGTCGGTGCGATTGACATTGACCCACCAGGACCAGTTGCCGCTGCGGTCGCCGATCGAGCCGCTGACCTGCTTGGCGGTAAACGTTTCGTGGGTGTTGTAGAGATCGAAGGGTTGGGAAACGTAGGTGACCTTGCCGTGCGCCTCGAACTTGGTCGGCATGCGGGTGACGTAATCGATCACCGCACCGACGGAGTTGCCCGGGTAGGCCGCAGAGAACGGACCGTACATGGCGTCGACGCGCTCGATTTCCTCGGGAGT
>CAJBAP010000204.1 GCA_903950295.1 uncultured Rhodocyclaceae bacterium | reverse complement strand
TACTACACCTAAAGAAAGCGTAATAAACGTCTCAACTGCCCGCAACGGTCATGCGGTTAACCACAATCGAGCCGACCGTGCGCGAACCGCGCGTGACGACATCGCGGCCGATCATCTCGATGCCGGTGAACATGTCGCGCAGGTTGCCGGCGATGGTGATCTCCTGCACCGGATAGGCAATCTCGCCCTTCTCGACCCAGTAGCCCACGGCACCGCGCGAGTAGTCGCCCGTCACGTAGTTGATGCCGTGGCCGAGCAACTCCGTCACCAGCAGGCCGGTGCCCATTGCCTTGAGCATGCCGGCGAAATCGGCGGGTGCATCCGGGCTTGGTGCAACCAATAAATTATGGCTGCCGCCGGCGTTGCCGGTGGTTTGCATGCCGAGCTTTCTGGCCGTGTAGGTCGAGAGGAAATAACCTTGCAGCTCGCCATTGGCGACCACGGTGCGATCCTGCGTCGCCACACCGTCGTCGTCGAAGGGGCTGGAGGCCAGGCCTTTTTTCAGGTGCGGTTTTTCCTCAATGCTCATCCACGAGGGGAAGATGCGTTTGCCAAGTGAGTCGACCAGGAAACTGGCCTTGCGGTACAGACTGCCACCGCTCACGGCATGGACGAAGCTGCCGATCAACATGGACGCCAGCGGCGCTTCGAGCATGATCTTGCACTGACGCGTCTTGAGTTTTTTTGCCCCGAGGCGTGACAGCGTGCGCCGCGCGGCGTAATCGCCGATGACCTCCGGTGCAGCCAGGTCATTCGCATCGCGCCAGCCCGAGTACCAGTCGTCGCGCTGCATATCCTTGCCCCCCTTGCCTCCTTGCGCGATAGGCACACAGGAGATGAAATGGCGCGTTGAAGGAAACCCGCCCATGAAGCCGAGGCTGTTGGCCGAGATGAAATGCGCGGCATGGGCCGATACGGTCGCACCCTCGGAATTCTTGATCAGCGGACTCACAGCGAATGCCGCTGCCTCGCTGCGGTGGGCGATCTCGATGGCATCCTCGACGAGAATTGGCCAGGGGTGGTAGAGATCGAGATCCATTTCATCCGTGTTTCGCGCCAGCAGTTCCGGCGCGGGCAAGCCAGCACAGGGGTCTTCTGCGGTGAAGCGGGCGATCGACAGTGCCGCCTCGACCGTTGCTTGCAGGGCGGATGTCGAGAAATCCGATGTGCTGGCATGGCCGCTGCGCTGGCCGAGATAGACCGTGATGCCGATGCCCTTGTCGCGGTTGAATTCGATGGTCTCGACCGCGCCTTTGCGGACGGTGACCGATTGGCCGTAGCCCTCGGAAACATCGGTTTCGCAGGCGCTGGCACCGCAGCGTGCGGCGTGATGCAGGACATCGGTGGCGAGTTGGCGCAGCTGGGCGGAGGTAAATGAAAACGCGGACATAGGGAATGGGAGAGTTGGGCGAAGGCGCGAAGTTATAATCTTACCCGTGGAAACCTACGACAAGCCCAGTAAAAGCGCCGTCAAGCGCGAGATGACCGATCTGCAGACGCTTGGCGCCGATTTGGTGGCGCTCTCGAAAGACCAGCTGAAGAAGGTCGAACTGCCCGACGACCTGCGCGATGCCGTGCGTGACGCCCAGCGCTTTACCCAGCACGGTGCCCATCGTCGCCAGTTGCAGTACATCGGCAAGCTGATGCGTGGGCTCGACCCTGAACCGATTCGCGCCGCGCTCGACGAAATCAATGGTATCTCGGCGGCAGCCAACGCGCGCCTGCATGCGCTGGAACGTCTGCGTACCAGTTTCCTGGAGGACGAAGCGGTGATCGGTGAAATTGCCGCCGCACACCCGGATGCCGACTTGCAGCACTTGCGCCAACTGCGGCGTAATGCCTTGAAGGAGCAGCAACTCGGCAAACCGCCGCGCGCGTATCGCGAACTGTATCGGATGCTACGTGACTTGCAGGCAGTCACGGAAGTTCAAGAAAGTGCGCCAGATGAGTGATGAACTGCTGATTGGCCTAGTTTCAATCTCCGACCGTGCCTCGTCCGGTGTCTATGAGGACAAGGGTATCCCCGCCCTGCAAGACTGGTTCGCCGCCACGCTGGCCTCGCCCTGGCGCATGGAAACCCGCCTGATTCCCGATGAGCAGTCGGTGATTGAGCAAACCCTGATCGAGCTTGTAGATCAGGCCGGTTGCCATCTGGTACTGACGACGGGTGGCACCGGCCCCGCCCCGCGCGATGTGACGCCCGAAGCGACGCTGGCCGTAGCACACAAAGTGATGCCGGGTTTCGGCGAACAGATGCGCGCGGTCAGCCTGAAGTATGTGCCCACCGCCATCCTCTCAAGGCAGGTAGGCGCCATCAGAGGCAAGGCCCTGATCCTCAACCTCCCGGGGCAACCCAAGGCCATCAAGGAAACACTCGACGGCATCTTCGCCGCCGTGCCTTACTGCCTCGACCTGATCGGCGGACCTTACATCGAAACGCGCGAAGACGTGCTCAAGGCATTCCGGCCCAAGAGCGCGCAGCGGCCAAGCCCAGACTGAAGCGCCGTCCCGCCAGCGCCGACTTTTTCTGTACGGTCCCACGACCCCTAAGCAGCGACTCCGGTCATTTGTGATGACATGGGCATGTGACTGGAAGAATCAGTATCAGTTGGCAAACGGCCGCTCCAATGGGCATCAAAGCATGGCGATCTCACGCAACGCATTCATCTGCAATCAGCGCAAGAGTGCTTGGATATATTGATTTAGGTCAATGTTTTGTGCGGCGCAAAAACAGAATATCGTATCGAACCCCGCCAATAGCTCAGGGAATAATGACGTGTGGCCATAAAATGGTTTCGATTGTTCTGTAGATTTTTCTGACTCTGATACGTTATTTGTTACCAACCAACCAAGAGGAACCTCCATGAAACGACTACTCGCAATCATCGCTACCGTCTGCCTGACCGGGCTTTCTGCTACTGCCAGCGCCGGCGAGTTCGCCGATCTGCGAACCGCACTGACTGCTGCGCGTGAGTCGCTGATCACCCTGATGGTCAATAAGGATAAACGTGGCGCTGATCAGCAGAAGCTGGTCAAGGATACTGCCGATGCCGTTAGCGCCCAACTCGCCAAAATGAAGGCGCCGGCAGGCAAGGACGCCCAGTTCAATGAACTCGTGTCGAACTGGAAAGCCTTCAAAGAAACTCGTGAGAAGGAACTGGTTCCAGCAATCCTGAAAGGTGACGATGAGACGGCCAAGAAACTCGCTGGCGGCATCCAGAAGGAGCGTTACACCAAGTGTCAGACCCTGACTAGCGAACTCGACAACTAAGCTGCTTTCAGCGTCGAGCGATCATTGGACGGAACACTGGGCTGCATGACGCAGCCCAGTGTGTTTTTGACTTTGGCCTGACTATGCGGTGAAGCGTTGATGAAAATCGGACAAAAACTTGCCCTTGGATTTGGGATCATCCTCCTGTTGGTCGTGGCTCTTTCTATAGCGGTGGTTGGTAAGCTTTCCGGCATGAACGTGGATTCGGCGCATATTGTGGCCGACCTTGCTTCCAAGACAAAGGTTAGCGCAATCAACACTGCCGTCAAGGACAATGCCATTTCCAGTATGGAAATGCTGCTCAATTCGGATGCCGGCATTAACGCCAAAATAGCCAAGCAGATAGCTGACCGAAATCAGAGCAACAATACGCTGATAGATGAACTGGCCCGTGATCTAGCTGGCTCGCCAGACGATTTGAAGCTGCTCACCGAGATGAAGAAGCATCGCGGACTCTATGTGGGAGGACTTGATCGAGTGCTCGGCATGATCACGGCAGGCAAACGAGAAGAGGCCACTTATGTGGCGGGCGAAGAGATGATCCCAATGCTGGCGCCCTTTCTGAAAGCAGTCAAAGCGCTGGACGACCAGCAGAGTATCAAG
>CAJBAP010000203.1 GCA_903950295.1 uncultured Rhodocyclaceae bacterium | reverse complement strand
GTCGGCCAGCGTCTGATGCACGCCTGGTTCGGTTTGGTGGCGCGCCGTAAATCGAGCGAACTGTTCATGCTCAATGTGTTGCTGGTAACGCTGGGCTTCGCCACCATCACCGAACTGGCCGGCCTGTCGCCTGCGCTCGGTGCTTTCGTTGCCGGCATGCTGATCTCGGAGACCGAGTATCGCTATCAGGTCGAGGAGGACATCAAACCCTTCCGTGACGTGCTGCTTGGCTTGTTCTTCATCTCCACCGGCATGATGCTCGATCCGGCGGCGATCTGGCGCGATGCCGTCGGTGTGCTGGCGATGTTGCTGTTGCTGCTGGTGAGCAAGTTGGTTGTGGTGGGCGTGGTCTCACGTCTGCTGGGAAGCAGCCCGGGGACAGCGCTGCGCTCTGGTCTCTGGCTCTGCGCAGCGGGCGAATTCGGTTTCGTGCTACTGGCGCGTGCCACCGACACCGGTTTGATCGATCCCGACCGGATTCAGCCCGTGCTCGCCGCCATGGTGCTGTCGATGATGATCGCGCCGCTGGTCGTGCACTATTCTGATCGCTTCGTCCTGCGCTTTGTCGCCACAGAGTGGCTGATGCGCTCGATGCAATTGACCCAGATCGCGGCGCGTACCGTGGCGACCGAGAAGCACGTCATTTTGTGCGGTTATGGCAAAACCGGCCAGCACCTGGCCCGTTTTCTCGAGACTGAACAGATCGGCTTCATGGCGCTCGACCTTGACCCTGAGCGCGTGCGCGAGGCCGCGAACGCCGGCGAACCCGTTGCCTGGGGCGATTGCACGCGGCGTGAAAACCTGCTGGCAGCCGGCATCGCTCGTGCCAGTGTTCTGGTAGTGACCTTCGCTGATACCAAGACGACGCTACGCCTGGTCGAGCGCGTGCTCGAACTGCGCCCCGACTTGCCCATCGTCGCACGCTCGCGCGAGGAGGAAGACGCAGAAAAACTCTTCGAGGCCGGGGTTGCCGAGGTCGTCCCCGAAGCGCTCGAATCGTCGGTGATGCTGGCGACTCACGCGCTGGCGCTGGTCGGCGTGCCGATGCACCGCGTCATCCGCCGCCTGCGCGATATGCGCGAGCAGCACTATGCGTTGTTGCGCGGCTTCTTCCACGGCACCTCGGATGCCAGCGCACACCTCACGGATGCCGAGCAGCCACGCCTGCATGCGGTAACGCTCGACGCCGATGCCTGGGCGGTCGGACGCAGCCTCGAGGAGATTGAGCTGACAAAAGTCGGTGCTGGCGTGACGGCCATCCGGCGGCGTGCGCAGCCACAAGTGGCGCTAGCGGGCGATACGCGCCTGCAAGCCAGGGATGTAGTGGTTATCCGCGGCAGTGCCGCGGCGGTGGCTGCCGGGGAGGAGCGGCTGTTGCGAGGCTAAAAAAACAAAGCCCGCCGAAGCGGGCTTTGTGGGACAAGTGAAATTTGCAGATTAGTTGGCTTGGCAGACGGTGAAGAGCGTAGCGTCATTGGCCGGCAGGACTGTGTAGAAGGTGCCCGAGGTCGCGAGTTCGCCACCTGCAGCAGTGCCGAGAACCCGCACGGTGCCGGTGCTGGTGTTGCCGTCGTCCAGCGTGGTGTCAAGCTGACGGACAAAGCGGCCCTGGACGCCGGACATGCAGACGAAGAAGTTTGCCGCCCAAACAGCTGCGCCAGTGAAAACCGGATCCCCGGAAACGCCGATGCGTCCGCCGTCGGCGTTCCGCGGATAGTAGGCATCGCCAGGCGCTGCAGCGGGAGGCAGGGTCGGCGTTCCGGTGGCGAGGCCGGCGAGACGGACTTGCCGCCAGAAAAGGGCAGTTTCGTCAGTGATCGTCGTTGAGTTCCAAGCCCCGTTGATACGGGCATTGCCGATACAGGGCGTGCCGCCACAAGCCGCCGCCGCAGGCGTCGTTGCCAGCGTGCCATCACCGACAGCGGCGCCGGCCAAGTTCGTTTCCGAACGCGGGTCATCACCTGGCAGGGCGCGGAAGCGATCCTGATAGGCGTAGATAAAGGTTGAGATGTTCCTGATGTCGCTGGCGAAGTTTTTCACCTTCGCACTGTTGATCAATTCCTGGCCCTTCAACACGCCGCCGAGCAGCAGGCCGATGATGACCAATACGATGGCGATTTCGACGAGGGTGAAACCGGATTGTTTTTTCATTTTTTACTCCACGAAGGATATAGCTGTGTAGTTATAAGCATGACACGTGCCAGTCATTCGAAACGCTCTCTAGAGGCTCATATCGCCCGAAAAATACCCGGAATTGCCCGATAGAGGTCCTGCTGGCAATTGGGCGCTGTCGAAAAATTGACAGTATGTTGGACTTTCGCCATCTTGTTCGCTGATTGCGTGCTGAACGCCCGAGCTAGAATTCTGCGGATAATTCATGCCCACCCTGATCAAAACCCTAGCTATTACTCGCCGTCGCTGGATTTTTCTGGCGTTTCTGACGGCCTTGCATCTGGTCTTTTTGGCAGGGCCGACGACGCCCTATGGACGTTTGCTGTTTCTTTCGCACATCGGTATTGGATTGTTGTGGCAGCCCTTTGTCCAGTCGCGGCGGCGGCTAAGCTTTGGCGGTACGGCATTGGTGGTGTTATCCGCCGCACTGTCTGCGTATTTCCTGAATTGGGGCTTACTGGCCATCTGGGTAATGTTGCTGACGGGTGTGGTCGGCGGCAAGGTGTTCCTGTTCCCGGATGCTAGGGAGCGCCTGTTTCACCTGACGGCACTCGGTTATCTGACCACTGCATTGTTGGCACTGATTCTGCCCGCCTCGCTGGCTACGCTGCGCCTGGGTGACCCGGCACTGGCCGAACTGGTGCTGTATTTTGCGCCGGTGGCTTTTTTGCTCATGGCGGTACTGCCTGTCAAACAGACGGCGGTGGATGATCGCGCCGAGATTGTCGATTACGTTTATGGCGTGCTGATTTTCCTCCTGTTGGCGGTGATTGTGCTTGGCAGCGTGAGCTTTACCCTGCTGTTCAAGGCGAGCTATTTCGAGTCCTTGCTGGTGACGTTGGCGCTTGTATCCAGCGTTTTGCTGTTGCTCGGATTGATTTGGAACCCGCGCGCGGGTTTTGCCGGGCTGGGTAGTGCGGTGGCCCAGCATGTCATGTCATTGGGCTTGCCTTTCGAGGGTTGGCTTGAATCCTTGGCTGTGCTCGCCAAGCAGGAGGAAGACCCCGACCATTTTCTGGCGCGGGCCTGCGCCGACTTTCCCTTGCGTTTGCCCGGGGTTGTTGGCGGTGCCTGGAAAACACCAACTGACGCACAACAGTTTGGACCGCAGGAGGGCAAGTACTCCACCTTTGAGCACGGCGACCTGAAACTGGAGTTGGTGAGTCGCATACATCCGAGCCCGACGTTGCTCTGGCACTACGACCTTGCCGTGCGCCTCCTGGCAGAGTTTTATCTGGGCAAGTGTCGTGCGCAAAAATTGCTGCGACTCTCCTATGTCGAGGCGATCCATGAGACCGGTGCGCGGCTGACTCATGATGTCAAAAATCTGCTGCAGGCGCTCGATACCCTGTGCGTTGCCGCCGAGCAAGAAGGTGCGACGCCATCACCCCGTTTCAACGAGCTATTGCGTCGCCAGTTACCTGAAATTTCCACTCGCCTGCGCAACACGCTCACCAAGCTTTCTGCACCCGGACAGTACGTCGCCGCGCAATCCATGCCGGTGGGGTCATGGCTCACCGGACTTGAAAATCGGTACCCCGGCGACTGGGTCGACTTTTCGATGTCAGGCGATCTGCCCACATGCAGCGTGCCGGATGCGGGGTTGTTTTCGAGTGTGGCAGAGAATCTGTTGCAGAACATTCTCGACAAGCGTCGTAGCTCCCTTGGTATTCGTGCCAAAGTTTGCCTGTATTGCGCAGATGGCAAGGTCTGGCTGGATGTGAGTGATGACGGCACTGCCATCCCGCCAGGCCTGGTGGCCGGGCTCTTCGGTCAGCGCGTGTCATCCGAAAATGGTTTGGGTATCGGCCTGTTTCAGAGCGCTCGCCTGGCGGAGCAGGGCGGCCTGCGCTTGAGTCTGGTAGAAAATCGTGACGGTTGCGTGCG
>CAJBAP010000202.1 GCA_903950295.1 uncultured Rhodocyclaceae bacterium | reverse complement strand
ATCAATTTTCGATTCAGGCGGTTCGACTGCGGGTACTTTTGTCTCGGGTTCGACTTGAGCATCAGCGCTACCGCCAAGATCCAAAGCAAGCTCAAGATCCATTCCTGCATCAGGTGTCGCTACTGCCGACATCTCCACATCCGGCAATTTCACCTGATCCAATGACATCGCACCAGCTAGGGGAGGCGCTACCTCAGGCTCACCCAGATCGAGACTTATGTCAGCGAGGCCAAGTGTATCTGCGGCGAGGTTGCGCACTGGCACTTCCTCGGCAGCGGGCACAGCAGAACCCAAGTCAAGATCGAAATCGATATCGCTGGATTCAACCGCCGCAGCCATCTCTGCAACAGGAGCAACCGGCTCCGGCACCGCCGCCGGCACATCTACATCCCCACCCAAATCAAGAGAGAAATCAATGTCATTGCCCGCTACTGCTGGTGCCTCCGTTGCGGGTTCAGCAATCTCCGCTGCAACTGTAGTACTTGCCGGGGCCGGCTCAACCGTTCCCAGATCAAAATCAAAATCAAGGCTCATGACCTCGTCGGCCGCAGGCTTTGCAGCTGCCTGCTCGGCAGCAGCGGTCGCGGCAGCCATGGCCGGACCACTGGTCGTACCCAGATCCAGATCGAAGTCAAGCGAGCCCACGTCAGCCTCTGCCTCTGCGGCTGGCGGCGTTTCCGGCAGGGCTGGAGCAGTTTCCGCAACAACAGGCGCGCTGGTAACCGGTTGGCTCACCACGGGCTCAGCAACCTCCACGACTGCGGCAGGAGTTGCAACCTCAACAACACCAGCAAACAGGCCGCCGGTAACGCCAAGGCCACGTGCCAGATCAATCGCCTTGTCCCACTCAGATCCCTTGCCGCTATTCAGACCATGCAAATTCTGAGCGACTGCCTCGAACTGCTGCACACTCTTCCGATTGGCATAGAGTTCAAGGAGCTTGAGATGAATCGCACCGCGCGTCGGGTCGGACTTCAGTCCTTCTTTCAGAATCTCTTCAGCCTGACCATCGCGACCATAGGCCATCAGGACATCGGCCTCGGCAACCGGATCGACGTTCTCTTCGGTGGTCAGCACACCGCCTTCGCTGAAGTCACCCTGAATGGAGACTTCACCGTTATCGACGCTTTCACTGGCAGCTCCGAAGACAGTGCCAGACTTCGAAGCCAAGTCGCTTTCTGAAACACTGGGAGTATCGGCAAACGTAGCTGACTCACTCACCTGCTTTTTCTTCCGCCATGCCGTAAAGCCCAAATAACCCAACAGCAAGGCGATCAGACCGCCACCACCAAAAACAAGCTCTGGATTCTCTTCGATAAAGCCGGGTTCGGGCGGAGGCGGCGGTGGCGGCGGAGCAGGCTTCTTCGCAGCCGGTGCGGGTTCAGCTACTTTCGGTGGTTCCGGCACCTTGGTCGGCTCGGGTACGGCATCCGGAGACTTCGCTGCACCGGACGGTGCTTCGGCCGGCTTGGGTGCATCAACTGCGGTACTCACCGTAGATGGTTTTTCGGTTGCAGCTGAGGGCGCAGTCGCTGCTGGTGCCGTCGTTGCAGGCGCACTCGCCACCGGCACAGGGGCAACAGGCTTGGCAGCAACGGGCTCTGGTTTCTTTTCTTCCGCAGGCTTGGGTGCGGCAGCAACCTGTGAAGCTTGGGCCTGCTGTTGCGCCTGAGCACCCGGCTGACTCTTCAACTCGACCAGGTGCTTGAGGTTTTCGAGATTCTTTTCCAGAAGTGCAATGCGTTCGGCTGCTTCGCGCAAGGACTTGTCGCGAGCAATCAGATCCTCTTCGAGGTTGCTCTTGCCGCCGCCACCCCCCTTGCCTGTCTTGGCGACTTCCGTGCGCGAAACCTCGAGTTTGTCAGTAGTTGGCGCCGGCACTGCCTTTGATTCGACCTGTGGTTTGATCTTGCCGGTTGCCTGCTGTTGCGGCACAGACGCGGTCGCCGGAGCACTGCTGGCGGCATCAGCCAAGCGACGCTTATAGGTATTGAAATCAGCAGCCTGACTGACGATCAGTTTGCGCGCCTCGCCCCCATCCACCTTGCCAACATCCGTCGGGTCGGGCAGACGCAATATCTTGCCGGCACGCAGACGGTTCATGTTGTTGCCATCGAAAACATCACGGTTAGTATTGAACAGCGCTACCAACATCTGATCGAGGCTAACCGACTCAACTTTGTTCTCACGAGCAATCTTGCCCAGTGTATCGCCCGGTCTCACCTGATACTCGCCAACCGCAGGCTGAGCAGAGGATGCGGCAGCAGAACGCACCCCGGTAGATCCAGCAGCAGTCCTGGGAGAAGTTGTGGAGATCGCGGGCACAGCCTTGGCAGGCACCGTCTTCAAAGAGGAGGCTTGTGCAGGCGGCGCCACCGGCATCACCGGCGCAGGCTTGCCTACCTGCAGCATTTCCGGAGGATCGAGCAGGAATGTGTACTCCCGCACCATGCGACCGGCAGTCCAGTTCAACTCGACCAGGAAGTGCAGGAAGGGCTCATTGAGAGGACTATCCGTCGTCAGCCGCAACACCGACTGACCACCGGGCACCTTGGCAACATTGAAGCGCAAACCAGAGAGCGCCGGCATGAAATCAATGCCTGCGTCGCTAAAGGCAGCGTGCGAGGCCAACTTGGCCGACAGTGCGCTCAATTCTTCAGGCGTTGCCGTCAGAGCAACCTCAGCATTCAGCGGCTGGCCGATGGCCGAATACACCGTGAGCTTGCCCAAGCCAGCAGCCTGCGAAGCAAACGCAGCCCCCAAAAGCGCCGCCAACAAGGACGCCTTGAATATCGATGATTTGTCCGGTTTATTCACAGTGCCTCCCCGTCGGGGATTTGTTATACGGAGTTATACGGTAATCAAAATAACATCATGGGCTTAATGGCGCAAGCTCAACCTTTGCCTTATGTGCCAAATTGGCTTATCCGAGCAAAATACGCAACATGCGGCGCAGCGGTTCCGCCGCCCCCCATAAAAGCTGGTCACCGCAAGTAAAAGCACCCAGATATTCCGGGCCCATGGCGAGTTTGTGCAAACGCCCGACCGGTACGGTCAGCGTGCCAGTCACCGCCGCCGGCGTCAGATCACGCTCGGAAATCTCGCGCTCATTGGGTACCACCTTCACCCAGGCGTTGGCCTTGGCAATAATGTCGCTAACTTCGTCGAGTGGCACATCCTTCTTGAGCTTGATGGTGAGACCCTGCGAATGGCAGCGCATGGCGCCGACACGCACGCACAGGCCATCGATGGGGATGCTGCCCGGGGAGCGGAATGCCGGCTTGCCGAGAATCTTGTTGCATTCGGCACCGCCCTTCCATTCCTCTTTCGACTGACCACCTTCGACGGGCACATCGATCCACGGAATCAGGCTGCCGGCGAGCGGCATGCCGCGAAAGTTCTTGGTCGGGAAGGAGGCCGCACGCATGGTTTCGGCGACCTTGCGGTCGATGTCAAGAATGGCCGAAGCCGGATCGGCAAGTTCAGCCTTGACGGCATCGTGCAGCACGCCCATCTGGGCAATCAGTTCGCGCATGTTCTGCGCACCGGCACCCGAGGCGGCCTGGTAAGTCATCGCCGAAACCCACTCGACCAGATCGTGGCGAAACAGCCCGCCCAATCCCATCAGCATCAGCGATACCGTGCAGTTACCACCGATGTAGTTCTTCACGCCCTTGCTCAGTCCCGCCTTGATCACGTCGAGGTTGACCGGGTCAAGAATGATGATCGCGTCATCGGCCATGCGCAGGCTGGAGGCTGCGTCGATCCACATGCCATCCCAGCCGCCGGCCCGCAACGGACCGAAGACTTCCTTGGTGTAGTCACCCCCCTGGCAGGTGATGATGATGTCCATCTGCCTCAGGGCAGCAATATCCGTGGCATCCTTGAGGGGCGCACCACCGGCCTCGGCAGGCGCCTGACCACCGACGTTCGATGTCGTGAAGAATACCGGCTCGATCAGAGCAAAATCGCCTTCCTCGCGCATGCGCTGCATGAGCACGGAGCCCACCATGCCGCGCCAGCCCACCAACCCCACTTTTTTCATGACGCTCACCTTATCAAATCAATTACAGCGTCGCCAGCACGGCATCGCCCATTTCCCTCGTACCAACGCGCTTGGTACCCGGCTCATAAATATCTCCCGTACGGAACCCTTGCGCCAGCACCTTCTTCACTGCTGCCTCGATGCGCAGCGCAGCAGCTTCATTGGCAAAGGTATAACGCAACATCATCGCCGCCGAAAGAATCGTTGCCAACGGGTTGGCCACGCCCTTGCCGGCGATGTCCGGCGCAGAACCGTGGCTGGGCTCGTACAAGCCCTTGTTGTTGCCATCGAGTGATGCGGAAGGCAGCATGCCGATCGAACCGGTGAGCATCGACGCTTCATCCGAAAGAATGTCGCCGAACATGTTACCGGTCACCATCACGTCAAACTGCTTGGGGTTCTTCACCAGTTGCATGGCTGCATTATCGACGAGCATGTGCGAGAGCTCGACATCGGGATACTCCTTGCCCACCTCCTTGGCAACATCACGCCAAAGCTGGGTGCACTCGAGCACGTTCATCTTGTCGACCGAGCAGACCTTCTTGCTGCGTTTTCGGGCGGCAGTGAAAGCAACGCGCAGAATGCGGCGAATCTCGCTTTCCGTGTAATGCATCGTATTGAAGCCGAAGCGTTCGCCATTCTTGAACTCGATACCGCGCGGCTGGCCAAAGTAGATGTCGCCCGTCAGTTCGCGCACGATGAGAATGTCGAGTCCGGCTACCACTTCAGGCTTGAGCGTCGAGGCGTTGGCGAGTTCGGGATAAAGAATCGCCGGGCGCAGATTGGCGAACAGGCCGAGATCCTTGCGAATCCGCAGGAGACCGCTCTCGGGACGAAGTTCGCGCGGGTTGTTGTCCCATTGCGGGCCACCAACGGCGCCAAGCAAAACGGCATCCGCCTCCTTGGCGAGTTTCTGCGTCGCTGGAGGAAATGGATCCTTCGCCGCGTCAATGGCGCAACCACCGAGCAACGCCTCTTCCATCTCGAATTTCAAATCAAGAGCATTGAGTACCCGCACTGCTTCGGCGGTAATTTCCGGGCCAATACCATCGCCAGGCAGAACGCAAATCTTCATGTTGTCTTCCTAATAGAACGCACGATTAAAACTGGTGCGACGGCGCAGCACCAAAAATCCATTGATTGAGTAAAGGCCTGACGCCTTACTTGGTCGCCTTCTGGATTGCCTCGCCACCTTTTTCAATATCCTTGCCAACACCCTGCACAGTATTGCAAGCGGCAAGGGCAAAAGTAGCAACGAGGATGAGCAGTAGTGTTTTCATGGGTATTTTCGTTATAGAGATTAAAAAAGGGCCAACGGTGGAAATTATCGCACAGGGCGGTAAAGACTCAGCGTTGCCGGCAGCCAGCGCCAGACCAGCACCCAGCCACAGGCGGCAAACAGGGCGGCCAAAGTATAGGTCATGCCGGCGCCAAGGCTGTCCCAAGCTTGGCCACTGAGCAGGCCGCCCACCATGCCCCCCGCACCGAACGACAAGCTGCCATACAAACCCTGCATGCGTGCCTGCTGCTGCGGGACAAACCAGCGCGTCAATACCGCCACCGTCCCTGCATGGTAAGCGCCGAAGGTGGCACCGTGCAGTAATTGGGCAAAGAGCAGGATTACGGGGGAATCCGCCATCCATCCAATCAATAAAAAACGCAGTACGGCCAAGGCAAAACTTGCCAACAAGATGCCGCGTAGAGAAGTCCAGCGCATCAGGCGCGGCATGGCCATGAATACAGCGATCTCCGCTAGTACGCCGAGCGACCAGAACAGGCCGACCGCCAGTTTGTCGTAACCGTGGTCGACCAGGTGGATCGAGTAGAAAACGTAGAGTGGTCCGTGCGCGATCGACATGAAGAAGCAGGCGGCCAGTAAGGCCAGCACCTCGGGGCGTTTAAGGAGATCACCCAGTGGGGGTGCCGTCCCGCCAGCGCCGACTTTTGTTTCGGGCAAAGTGATCGCACTGGCCAACACACTGGCGAGGATGGCGAGGCAGGCCCAGAGCAGCGCACTGATCGGCACATGGTCGAGCATGGCGCCGATTGCCATCACGCTGACAATGAAACCGATCGACCCCCACAGGCGGATGCTGCCGTAGCGCTCGGTTTGCCCCGCCAACTGGTCGAGCGTCATCGCCTCGACCAGTGGCAGAGCGGCACTCCAGAAAAACCAGACCAGCGCCATCGCGGTGAGCATCGCCGCGTATTCGCGCGTGAAGAAGAATCCGGCAAATCCAATCAGGGAAAAAAAGGCTGCCAGGCGCACGACTGCAGCTCTGCGGCCGAGGTGGTCAGCCAGCCAGCCCCAGAGGTTGGGCGCCAGCAGCCGCATGACCTGCGGCACCGACATCAGCACACCAATCTCCCAGGCGGAGAAGCCGATGTCTTGCAGGTAAAGCGTGAAATATGGCGCAAAAGCGCCAACGAAGGCGAAGTAGAAGAAGTACCAGGTGGCGAGCCACCCGAGAGGAGAAACTCGCATGCGGCGCCCGACGTAAATTTAAATCAGGCAGGCGCGGCTGCGCTGCAAACAGGGAACGAGGTCAGGTAGAACGCTTCTGGCCGATACGGAAAGCCAGCAACAGTTGATAGATCTCGTCTTTCAGCTT
>CAJBAP010000201.1 GCA_903950295.1 uncultured Rhodocyclaceae bacterium | reverse complement strand
GGATGTCACGGCGCAGTTGATGGCGCTCTTCCGGGCTCATCTGCTGCCAGGTTTCGCGGCGCTGGCGCCGTTCTTCGCGGACCTGTTCGCGTTGCTCGGGTGACAGTTCACGCATCGGCGTATGTGGCTGCATCTGCCCGTACTGCCCGTACTGCCCGTACTGCCCGTACTGCCCGGGGGGGCCGGGCTGGCTCGGCGTTGGCGGCGCATACTGGGCCTGCGCCACCGGTACGGCAGCACACAGACACAACAGCAAGAAAGCGCGAGCAGCTTTTTTCATGTCCGCATTCTAGGTCGGCCGACACACAGTGCGCAGCGAGCTTTGTAACAATCCATTGCCGTTGTCGCAGCTGCAACATCCTGCAACGTCTGGCGACAAAATAACGGTATTTCGACGTATTCTGCCGCCCATGAACACAGAAACCCGCAAACCAAAAATCCTTGTCGTCGACGATGACGTGCGCTTGCGCAGCCAACTCGAACGCTATCTTGCCGACCAGGGCTTCACTGTCAAGACCGTTGCCGACGCGCCGGGCATGGATCGCGCGCTCGAACGCGAGCTGTATGACCTGATCGTACTCGACCTGATGCTGCCTGGCGAAGATGGCCTGTCGATCTGTCGCCGCTTGCGCGGAGACAAGAATGCCGTCGCCATCCTCATGCTCACCGCCAAAGGTGACGACATCGACCGCATCGTCGGCCTCGAACTGGGTGCCGACGACTATCTGCCCAAACCATTCAACCCGCGCGAACTGGTCGCACGCATCCACGCCGTGTTGCGCCGGCGTGCCGCGCCGTTACCGGCTGGGGCGCCAGCCGCGATGCACGAGGTCGTGCGTTTCGGCAAGGTCGAGCTCAATCTCGCGACGCGCGAACTGCTGCGCGAAACCGCCGTCACCCTGCTCACTACCGGCGAGTTCGGTCTTCTCGCCGTGCTGGTGAAACATCCGCGCCAGCCGCTGTCGCGCGACAAGCTGATGGAGCTCGCACGCGGCCGTGAGCACGGTGTGTTCGACCGCGCCATCGACGTACAGATCTCGCGTCTGCGCAAACTGGTCGAGGATGATCCGGCCAAGCCGCGCCATATCCAGACGGTCTGGGGCTTCGGCTATGTCTTTGTTCCCGATGGCCGGGATGCTGCATAAGGTTTTGCCGCGCATTTATCTAAAAAGCCTGCTGTGGCGGGCCTTCATGCTGATCGCCACGCTGATGCTGCTGGCGGTCGCAGCCTGGCTGGCCATCTTTCGCGAAGCTGAAATCGAACCGCGCGCCCGACTGCTGGCGCAAATGGTCACCAGCGTCGCCAACCTGACACGCGCCGCCCTGCTGGCGGCCCGTCCGGAAAGCCGCCACGACCTGTTGGCGGAACTGGCGGAAACCGAAGGCGTACATGTCTATCCCGCCGATGAAGATGACCAGATCGAGCTGCCGCCGCCACTGCCGCTGACCCATCGCATCGAAACCCTGCTACATGAGCAGCTCGGCCCGGAGACCCAGTTGGCCTTCATGCTGAACGGCGAATCCGGACTGTTCGTGCGCTTCCGCATCTTCGCCGGCAAGGATGGTGATTTCTGGCTGGCGCTGCCGCGTGAGCGGCTGGATCGACATTTCCCCTTGCGCTGGCTCGGCTGGGGCACTGCCGTTCTGCTGCTCTCACTCCTCGGCGCCTGGCTCATCGTGTTTCTCATCACGCGGCCACTGAAAGCGCTCGAGAAAGCCGCGCAAAAAGTCGGCGCTGGCGAGACGGCACCGCCACTGGCCATTCGTGGCCCTGAGGAAATCGTCGCCGTCACGCAGGCCTTCAACCAGATGAGTGCGAACCTGCGCCAAATGGAAGAGGATCGCAGCCTGCTGCTGGCTGGCATTTCGCACGACCTGC
Organism: uncultured Rhodocyclaceae bacterium; assembly: GCA_903950295.1. Next base: position 7,899 of record CAJBAP010000201.1, on the reverse strand, counting down.
GCACGCCACTTACGCGCCTGCGCATGGAGGCCGAATTGAGCGTCACCGATGCCGAAGCGCGGGCCGGCATGGAGGCTGACATTACCGAAATGGACCGCACCATCGGCCAGTTTCTCGACTTTGCTCGGCCGCTGGCGCTGGAAGCCACGGCTATGGAATCGACCGACCTGAACAATCTGCTGACGGAGATCGCCGAGCGCTATGGCGAACGTGTGCGCCGTACCCACTTCGGGGCATTTCATCCCACCAGCGCCGACTTTTCGTCTGAGCCAGTGCTGGTCAATATCCGCCCCCAGTCACTGCGCCGCGCCATCGTCAACCTCATCGAAAACGCCTTGCGCCATGGTGGCAACGAGTCACCTGTCGAGCTTGCGTTGGCAACGGAGAACAACGAAGCCGTCATCGCGGTCCTCGACCGTGGCCCCGGCATCGCAGCCGCCGAGGTCGAACGCCTGAAGCAGCCGTTTACCCGGGGCGAAGCGGCGCGCACCGGTGCCGGCGGCGCCGGACTTGGCCTGGCCATCGTCGAACGCCTCATCCGAACACAGGGTGGCCGACTCGAACTTGTGCCGCGTGAAGGCGGCGGACTGGCGGCACGAATCCGGTTGCAGCTGGACTAATTCAGCTTCTCGCCACGCTCGATACGCTCGAGAAACGCCCGCGCCTCTTCCTGTCCGTGACTGGCCGCCATGCGCAGCCACTTCATCGCCAGACGCAAACTCTTGGTCAGCCCCGCACCACGATAGTAGGCAACGCCCAGTTCGTACTGGGCATTAACCTCGCCCAGCACTGCCGCACGCCGCAGGTGGCGCAAAGCCAGTTTCACCTCGCGGCGCACCCCTTGTCCGTGCAGCAGACAGAAGCCCAGGCTGTAGAGCGCGTAGGCATCTTCGTGCTGCTGCACCGCCTGCTCGAACCAGCGATAGGCCTCGCGATAATTCCGCACCACGCCTTCGCCGTGATAGTAAAGATCGGCCAGTGCGAGCTTGGCGTCGAACAGCGTCGCCGCCTGGCGATACCAGGTCAAGGCCTGCGCCCGGTCCACCGAGCCGCCCAGTCCATGGCGCAAACACTCGGCCAGCATGTAGGCCGCGCGCCGGTGACCCAGTTCGCCCGCCTTGCGGTAGCACTGGCGTGCCCGCGCCGCATCGGCAACGGCGCCATGCCCATGAAAGTGGTGTTCGCCTTCGGCAAACCAGTAACGCTCGAGTTCGTCGAGTGCCTGCTGCCAACCGCTTTCCGCCGCCTGTTTCAGTGCGACTTCGCCACGCTCGACATCAATCTGGCCGCCAATGCCGTAGAGCTGGCAGCGCCCCAACTCGGCCAGGCCATGCGGCGCACCGGCCTCGGCCGCCGCGTGGTAATGACCGCGCGCCGCCACCGGATCGGCCGCCACACCCTCGCCATGTTCGTGGCATTCGCCCAGCCAGATATGAGCCGCCACCTCGCCCCCTTCGGCCGCGCGCCGATACCAGGCCAGCGCGAGGTTCTTCTTCTCCTCGACGCCCTCACCCCAGCGATAGCAATGCCCCAGCTTCAATTGCGCCCGCGTATGCCCCTGACGCGCAGCCGCCCGCCACCATTTGACAGCCACTTCCATATCGCGCTGCAAATGAACGCGACCACCGGCGTAGGCTTCGCCCAATTCGAACTCGGCCTCGCGGTTGCCCTGCTCTGCCGCGCGCCGATACCAGGCCAGCCCGACCGCCGGATCGGGCGTGACGCCGAAGCCGAAGGTCGTACATTGCCCCAGCAGGAACATCGCAGCGGCAACATGTTTTCTTGCTGCAGCGCGAAACCAGCCAACCGCTTCGGCATGATTGGGTGCCGCACCCTCCCCGGCATAAAGCGCCAGCCCCAGGCAAAACATCGCCGGCGCGACATCCGCCTCAGCTGCCAGGCGCCACAGACGTACCGCTTCGGCGCGATTCTCGGGTACGCCCCGGCCAAAGAAATGACTACGCGCCAGCAGGTCAGAAGCGAGTACCAGCCCATGATCGCTGGCACGCTGCAGCCAATGCGCCGCCAGCGAAAAATCGTGTGACAAATGCTGCCCCAGATAAAGCAGCCGCCCCAACCAGTATTGCGCCAGATGACTGCCCTGCTCGGCAGCCTGCTGCAGTAAAGCCCCGCCACGCACGACATCAGCACCGACACCATGCCCGCGCAACAGGCACAGCGCAAACCAGACCATGCCGCGACTATCCTGCTGCTCCGCCGCATGTTCGAAGAGGCGTGCCGCCTCGCCATAGTCCTTTGGCAGCCCCATGCCGTGGTACAGGAGCCAGCCCAGCACCGCCTCACCAGCGGGAGATTTTTGTTCGGCGCTTTGCGTCGCCCACTGCACTGCGTCGGACACGGACTTCGGCAAGCCCTCGCCCGCTGCGGTACGCCAGGCCAGTTCCGCCTGGGCGGCCGCGTTGCCACCCTGAGCCATGCGTTGCAATTCGTCGAGCGGAACGGCACGCCAAAATTCATCGGCATGACCGAGCAGCTCGAGGCCCTGCACCACCCCCCTCTCGACGAGGCTGCTTTCCAGCACCTCGCGAAACAAACCCAGCAGGGCAGTCGAGCCCAGGGGAAGCAATTGCAACTGCGGCAACTGAGGCATCTGATTGATCGCACCAAATTGGGATTCGAAAGCATACCCCGATCAATTGCCCTGCTTATCCACAAAAACTGTGGAAAAGTCTGTGAGTCTCTTGCGTACGGAGTCGCTAAGTGGGCAGCTACAAAGGACTTTTGTTACTTAGCGCCAAAAGTTTCCAAGGATTTTATTAATTTATTCATATAGTTATACGGGGCAATCAGCCTCTCCAAGCACCCCTTGGACGTCTTTGGCCAAGCCCGCCGGTTTGTGGATGAGGTACCATCGCCGCGCCCCTCCACCTGCCATCACACCTTACTTGTCCACCGAAATCCTTAGCGTAAGCGAACTGAACCGCCAGGTGCGCTTGTTGCTTGAACAACGCTTCCCCCTGTTCTGGGTCTGCGGCGAAGTTTCCAACCTGACCCGGGCTGCGTCAGGTCATGTGTATTTCTCGCTGAAGGACGCCCAGGCACAGGTGCGTTGCGTGATGTTTCGCTCGCGCGCCCAGTCACTGCCCTGGCAGCTGGAAAACGGGCAACAGGTTGAGGCACAGGCGCTGGTCACCCTTTACGAAGCGCGTGGCGATTTCCAGTTGAATGTGGAAGGCATGCGCCGCGCCGGCATCGGCCACCTGTATGAACTGTTTGTGCGCCTGCGCGAAAAGCTCGCCGGCGAAGGCCTGTTCGACGAGAAAAACAAGCGTGCGTTGCCGCGCTTTCCGCGTCGCGTCGGGCTGATTACCTCACCGCAGGCCGCCGCCTTGCGCGACGTCATCGCTGCCTTCGCACGCCGCGCGCCCCATGTCGAACTGATTATTTACCCGACACTGGTGCAAGGTGCGGAAGCCCCTGCCGCCATCGTCGCCGCACTGGCAGCGGCTACAGCGCGCAAGGAATGTGACCTGCTCCTGATCGTGCGGGGCGGCGGCAGCATCGAGGATCTCTGGGCCTTCAACGACGAGGCGGTGGCCCGCGCCATCGCCGCCCATTGTGCCGTCTCGCCAGCGCCAACTTCTGCCGGCGCCGTCCCGCCGGCACCCCCCGTTATCACGGGCATCGGCCACGAAACCGACACCACCATCGCCGACTATGTGGCCGATCGCCGTGCCGCCACGCCCACCGCCGCCGCCGAACTGGCGAGCGCCGGTTGGTTCGAAGCCAGCACCGAATTGGCTGGCCTGACCGCTGCCTTGCGCCGCAGCATGCAGTCGGCACTCGAAACCCGCATGCAGGCCGTCGACCGACTGGCGCTGCGCCTCGTCCATCCCGCCCAAAGGATTGCCGCCAGCCGCCAGCACATCGAGTTGCTGACGCACCGCCTGCGCCAGGCGATGAACAAATTGACCACCCGGCAACGCGACCGCCTGAGCCATTGCAGCGGCGCCTTGTCCGCCCTTTCACCCCTGGCGACTCTCCAGCGCGGCTACAGCATTGTCCGCACCGCCAACGGCACGATCGTGCGCGACGCCATGCAACTCGCGGCCGGCGATACACTTGAGCTACGTTTCGCCGCCGGGGAGGCCAGTGCCGTTGTCAAACATCCGCAATCCAACCCGGGCGATCCGAGCTTGTAATTCCCGTTTTAAGCCCCAAATCAGCCGCTCATCTTTGCCCCCAACACTGGAGAACTACATGGAACACACCCTGCCCGCCCTGCCGTTCGCGATGGATGCCCTCGCCCCGCACATGTCGAAGGAAACCTTCGAATACCACTATGCCAAGCACCACCAGGCCTACGTCACCAACCTGAACAACCTGATCAAGGGTACCGAATACGAAGCCCTCGACCTCGAAGCCATCGTCAAGAAGGCCCCCGCCGGCGGCATCTACAACAATTCCGCGCAAGTCTGGAACCACACTTTCTTCTGGAACTGCCTGAAGCCGAATGGTGGCGGTGCCCCGACCGGCGCTCTGGCCGATGCCATCAACAAGAAATGGGGCTCGTTCGACGAGTTCAAGAAAGCCTTCCAGACCTCCGCCGTCGGCAACTTCGGTTCGGGTTGGACCTGGCTGGTGAAGAAGGCCGATGGTTCGGTAGACATCGTCAACATGGGCGCCGCCGGCACCCCGCTGACCACCGGCGACAAGGCACTGCTGTGCGTCGACGTCTGGGAACATGCCTACTACATCGACTTCCGCAATATGCGCCCGAAGTTCGTCGAGACCTTCCTCAACAATCTGGCCAACTGGGATTTCGCGGCGAAGAATTTCGCCTGAGCCATCGGGTCTGCCCCGCCAGGACAGCAATCGCAAATCTTCTGCGACTGCTGCCAGAACCCCGTCAGGCGTCAGTCTGCGCGGGGTTTTTCGTTTTTACCGGTTGGCATCGAACGGGACTGAAACATCAAGCCGCATGATCGGGCAGCCAGAAGTCGGCGCTGGCAGGACGGCGGCCAAGGCCATGAACACCTGTTCAAGAGCCGTTATGTCGGTCTGCAGAACTTTATCGGCAGCATCAATATCTGCCACATTGCGCAGATGCAATTCAATCCGCTTGGCTACCTCCGCCAGCGCATCGGCGCCCAGCGTGGCCGCCGCACCTTTAAGCTTGTGAGCCAGCCGCAGGGCCGTGTCCCGATCCCCCGCCACTATGCTGGCCCTCAATTGATTCATATCGCTGGCATGCGCTTCGATGAGCAACTGCAGCAAGGTCAGGTAGCGGGTGGCATTGCCGTGCACCGCCTTCAGGCCGCGCACCACATCGAACCCGGACAAGTGTTCAAGGCACGCCAACTGGTCGGCATCGGCCAGGGTGGGTGCGGTCTTCACCACTGCCGGGACAGCAACGGCTAACCGCTCAGTCAGGGGCTGCGCCGGCAACCACTTCAGCAAGGTGGCAAAGACGATTACTGGATCGATCGGCTTGGCGATGAAGTCGTTCATGCCGGCGACGAAGCAACGTTCGCGGTCATCGGCGAAAGCGTTGGCCGTCATGGCAATGATCGGCACGCTGCTACCCTGCGGCAAGGCGCGGATGCGGCGGGTGGCCTCGACACCGTCCATGTCCGGCATCTGCATGTCCATCAGGATCAGTGCGTAATTTCCTGACGTCGCCAGGGCCAGAGCCTGTGCGCCATCCACGGCCAGATCGACCGCAAAGCCGGTGTCACGCAGCAGGCCGAGCGCTACCTCCTGATTGATCAAGTCATCCTCGGCAAGTAGCAATCGCGTGCCGCGATAGTCCCGTCGCAAGGCCTCCTCCGCGGTCATGCCGGCGGCGGTCGTCGTTGTTTCCGCCTGCGCCTCCCCCCGCCCCAGGCGCACGGCCACCCAGAAGGTGCTGCCCTGCCCGGGCTGACTGACGACCCCCACGCTGCCGCCCATCAACTCGGCCAGGCGCTTGTTGATGGCCAACCCCAGACCGGCACCGCCATGTTTGCGCGCGGTCGAGTTGTCGCCCTGCTCGAATACCTTGAACAGGCGGGCCTGCTGGTCGAGTGTCAGGCCGGCCCCGGTATCGGTGATTTCAAAGCGGATCAACAGATCGTCAGCGGTTTCTGCCTCGATCCTGGCAGAGATGGAGATGCTCCCTTGTCCGGTAAATTTCACGGCATTACCGAGATAATTGATCAGGATCTGTCCGAGGCGGTTGGCGTCGCCGATCAGGAAAGGCGGCAAGTCTGATACCGCCACATGTAGCGACAAACCCTTGGCTCGAATGCTTTCGCCCGTCACGGCGAGGACGGCCCGGATCAACTCGGCAACCGAGAAATTCCGCGTTTCGAGCGTGAGTTTGCCCGCCTCGATCTTCGAGAGGTCGAGAATATCGTTGATGATGCTGAGCAGATGCTTGCCCGACAGTTGAATCTTGTCGAGCTGGTTCGCTTGTTGGTCGCTCAAGGTGGTGCGGCCCATCAGGTGGGCCATACCGAGGATGCCGTTAATCGGCGTACGGATTTCGTGACTCATCTTGGCCAGGAATTCGCTCTTGGCCCGGTTGGCGGCTTCTGCCTCATCGACACGGCGCTGAAGTTCCACATTCAGCGTTTCGATCTGCTGCGTGCGTTCCTGTACCAGTTCCTGGAGATGCTGCTGATATGTTTCCAGCTCCTGTGTCGTCTGCTTCTTCTGGGAGAGATAAATTGCCAACGCCATGCCGACCGCCGAGAGGCACAGGGTGTAGTAGAAGTAGTTGGACAGGCCGGTCTTGGCGATGTCGTTGGAGAAGAAGCCCAGCCCCATTTGCGCGCCCACGACGCCCTGGATGGCCATCATCAGGATGGTCAGCACTGCACCGTGCAGCCCCAGGCGCACGGCGACCCAGGTAACCAGGAGGAACATCCAGTAGCCGCGCGCGATCTGCCCGAGCGAGTCGTTCAGCCAGTTGAGGAACACTACCTGGCCGACGAGGAAGGTCAGGCCGAGGATCAGCAGGGTTTCGAGGGTCGTGCGCCAGGTCGCCAGCCATTCGCGCGGCAAACGCCGCCAGACCAGCACGAAGGGCACGACGACACTGACCGCCAGCATGTAGCCGGCCACGCGCTGCTTGAAGCTAAAATATCCGCCCAGGCTTTGTGTGTCGATCGTAGCCAGTGCCTGCATGACCCCGGCAGTTAACAGGCCAAGGCCCAAGGCCAGCAGGAGCAGGCGCACATAGTCGCCCAGTTTGCGCAAATCCGGGTCGAAGCCGCCTTCCCGGCGCAGCAGCCAGATGCCGAGCGCGAGTGTCAGTACGTGGCGCAGCGCCACCGTCAGGGAGAAAGCCAAAGAACCACCCACCAGCAAATAGCCCAGCAGGGCGCCCACGAAAGCCGCCGGCAGATACTTGTAGCCACCCAGCAGCACAACGGCCAGACCCACGCCCGTGGCGGGCCAAAGGAAACTGACGACACTGTTCCCGCCAAAAATCAGAAAGACGGCCTGGGCCAGCAAGACATAGAGCGCGACCAAGCCGACCAACTTGGGCAGATCCATCAGTCGATACACAAACACTTGCATGGTCGATTACCTGAAACTTGCACGCGGAGATGCGCCAACCGTTTCAATATAGCCCAACTTCCGTCAGGAGGTACGCCGGTAAAAATCGGCGCTGGCGGGACGGCGTGGACGCAACGCCTCCACACGGGAACGGTGATCGGCTATCCTGCCGTCATCAGACAAGGAGGGGCTTGCACTGATGTTCGCACAACCGTACCTGCTGATCGTTGTCAGCTCACTCGCCATCGGACTTGTGGCGGGCTTCGTCATGCACCGCTCGGACTTTTGCGTCACGGCTTGTTTCCGCGACATCTTTCTGTTCCGCGACTTTTTTCTGGTGCGCCAGATGCTGCTGCTGGTTGTCGTCAGCATGGCGCTGTTCGAGGCCGGCAG
>CAJBAP010000200.1 GCA_903950295.1 uncultured Rhodocyclaceae bacterium | reverse complement strand
GTCAGTGCCCCTGCGCTACCTCGACCGACAGCAGCGCAGTCATGTTAACGATGCGGCGCACGGTCGTTGTCGGTGTCAGGATATGCGCCGGGCGGGCCGCACCCAAAAGTAAAGGTCCGACGGTCAATCCATCACCGGCGGCAGTCTTCAGAAGGTTGAAAGAAATGTTGGCCGCATCCAGTGTCGGCATGATGAGCAGATTCGCTTGCCCGGAAAGATTGGCGGTGGGGAAAACCTGATGGCGAATTTCGGGGTCAAGCGCGGCATCACCATGCATTTCACCATCAACTTCGAGGGTGGGCGCTTGCTCGCGCAGCAGTGTCAAGGCGGCACGCATCTTCTGCGCCGTCGGCGTGTCTTCGGTGCCGAAGCTCGAATGCGACAGTAGCGCGACTTTGGGCATCATGCCGAAACGACGCACCTCTTCGGCGGCCAACTGGGTCATTTCGGCGAGCTGGGCTGCCGTCGGATCATAGTTAACATAGGTATCGCCAATGAACAGGGTGCGATTGGGCAGAATCAGCATGTTCATCGCGTAGAAATGGTCGATGCCCGGGCGGCGGCCGATGACGTCGGCAATGTAATGCAGGTGCAACGAATGCTTGCCGAAGGTGCCGCAGAGCATGGCGTCGGCGTAATTGTGGCGCACCAGCATGGCGCCGATCAGCGTGGTGCGGCGACGCATTTCGCGCTTGGCGTATTCGACGCCGATGCCTTTGCGGCAGGTCAGGTTGTAATAGTCCTGCCAGAGCTCCTTGTAGCGTGGGTCGGAGTCCGGATTGACCAGTTCAAAATGCTCGCCCGCTCGCACCCGCAGTCCATGGCGCTCAATCTGTTTTTCGACGACTTCGGGTCGGCCAATGAGAATCGGCTTGGCCAGCCCTTCGTCGCAGACAGTCTGCACTGCCCGCAGCATGCGCTCGTCCTCGCCCTCGCAAAAAACGATGCGCGCCGGCTTTTTCTTGGCAGCTGCGAACACGGGCTTCATGACGAAACCCGAGTGGTAGACAAACTCGTTGAGTTGCTGGCGATAGGCATCCATGTCCGCGATCGGGCGCGTGGCGATGCCACTGTCCATCGCCGCCTGCGCGACGGCCGGCGCCACCTTGAGGATCAGCCGCGGATCGAAGGGTTTGGGGATCAGGTATTCGCGGCCGAAGCTCAGGTTGGCATCGCCGTAGGCGGCCGCCACCACCTCGGATTGCTCGGCATGCGCCAGTTCCGCGATGGCCCGCACCGCCGCGATCTTCATCGCTTCATTGATCGTTGTGGCGCCCACATCAAGCGCCCCACGGAACATGTAGGGGAAGCACAGCACATTATTGACCTGGTTCGGATAATCCGAGCGACCAGTACCTATGATGATGTCCGAGCGCACGGCATGGGCATCCTCGGGCAGAATTTCCGGGTCGGGGTTAGCCATCGCCAGGATGATCGGGTTCTTGGCCATGCCGGCAACCATCTCGGGTTTGAGCACACCACCGGTGGAGAGGCCAAGGAAGATATCGGCATCCGGCATCACGTCGCCCAGAGTGCGTGCTTCAGTTTCCTGCGCATAGCGCTGCTTCGATTCATCCAGGTTCTGACGGTCGGTATGAATCACACCCTTGCTGTCGCAGACGAAAATGTTCTTGCGGTCAGCCCCCAGGCTGACGATCAGGTCGAGGCAGGCAATCGCCGCCGCACCGGCGCCGGAACACACCAGCTTGACCGTGCCGATATCCTTTTCGACAACCCGCAGCCCGTTCAGGATTGCAGCGGCAGAAATAATCGCAGTGCCGTGCTGGTCGTCGTGGAACACCGGAATCCGCAAGCGCTCACGCAACTTGCGCTCGACGAGGAAGCACTCGGGCGCCTTGATGTCTTCGAGGTTGATGCCGCCGAAGGTGGGCTCGAGTGCGGCGATGATGTCGACCAACTTGTCGGCATCGTGCTCGTTGATCTCGATGTCGAACACGTCGATGCCAGCGAACTTCTTGAACAACACGCCCTTGCCTTCCATCACCGGTTTACCGGCCAGCGGGCCAATATCGCCCAGTCCCAGCACGGCAGTGCCGTTACTGATCACGGCGACCAGATTGCCGCGCGAGGTGTAGAGGGCAGCCGTCGCCGGGTCACGCTCGATCTCCTCGCAGGCGGCGGCAACGCCCGGTGAATAAGCAAGCGACAGGTCGATCTGGGTGGCCAGGGCTTTGGTCGGCGTTACGGCGATTTTGCCGGGACGGGGATAGCGGTGATATTCGAGCGCGGCGCGGCGCAGGCTTTCGTCCATTTGAGATTCTCCTGTTCTTGTTTTATGTGTTTGAACGAAATATTGTAGGTCGGAACAGGGTGGCCAATGATCAAAATAGAATTCTCGATCAGGTTTTTTAATCCACTCTATGGCAGAATCAATGCTTTCTGCCGTCGCCGTGCCGTCTCGCTAGCGCCGACTTTTTCTGGAGAATTTACATGAGCCAACGTACTTTCGACGCTGCTTCGGTGTCTGCCCCAACCTATGTCCGGCATGAACAGCTGAAGACTTGGGTGGCTGAAATCGCCACCCTGACTCAACCCGATCAGATTGTTTGGGCCGACGGTTCGCAGGCGGAATATGACCGTCTATGTGCCGAGATGGTCGCTGCCGGCACCTTCGTCAAGCTCAATCAGGAGAAGCGGCCCGATTCCTACCTCGCCTGCTCCGATCCCTCTGACGTCGCACGCGTTGAGGATCGTACCTACATTTGCTCCGCCAAACATGAAGACGCTGGCCCCACCAACAACTGGGAAGACCCGGCCAAGATGAAGGAAACTCTCAAGGGCTTGTTCGCGGGCTGCATGAAGGGACGGACTCTGTATGTGATCCCCTTCAGCATGGGTCCACTGGGTTCGCCCATCGCCCAGATCGGCGTCGAGATTTCCGATAGTCCCTATGTTGTCGTCAACATGCGGACCATGACGCGCATGGGCAAAGCCGTGTTCGATGTACTCGGTACTACCGGGTTCTTCGTGCCTTGCCTGCACTCGGTCGGGGCGCCGCTGACTGAAGGTGAGCAGGATGTCAAATGGCCGTGCAACCCGACCACCAAATACATCGTGCATTTTCCCGAGACGCGCGAAATCTGGTCCTACGGCTCCGGTTATGGCGGCAATGCCCTGCTCGGCAAGAAATGTCTGGCGCTGCGTATCGCCTCCACCATGGCGCGCGACGAGGGTTGGCTGGCCGAGCACATGCTGATTCTCGGCGTCGAATCGCCCGCCGGTGAAAAAACCTACGTCGCCGCTGCCTTCCCATCGGCCTGCGGCAAGACCAACTTTGCCATGCTGATTCCGCCCGGATCCTTCAACGGCTGGAAAATTTCCACGGTCGGCGACGACATCGCCTGGATCAAGCCGGGCAAGGACGGCAAGTTCTACGCCATCAACCCCGAGGCAGGTTTCTTTGGCGTCGCGCCAGGAACATCGGAGAAAACCAATTACAACGCGATGGCGACGCTCAAGGCCAACATCATCTACACCAACGTCGCGCTGACCGACGACGGCGATGTCTGGTGGGAAGGCATGTCGAAGGAACCTCCCGCGCACTGCATCGACTGGCAAGGCAAGGACTGGACGCCAGCCGACGGCAAGGCCGGGCGCAAGGCGGCGCACGCCAACTCGCGCTTTACCGCGCCCGCCAGCCAGTGCCCATCAGTCGATCCGAACTGGGAAAGTCCCGCCGGCGTACCGATTTCCGCCTTCATCTTCGGCGGTCGCCGTGCGACCACCGTGCCGCTGGTCTATGAAGCCTTCAACTGGAACTTCGGCGTCTACATGGCCGCCACGCTCGGCTCGGAAACCACCGCCGCCGCCTTCGGCGCGCAAGGCGTGGTACGCCGCGACCCCTTCGCCATGCTGCCCTTCTGTGGCTATCACATGGGCGACTACTTCAATCACTGGCTGAAAATGGGTCACGTCGTTGAGCACGCCCCCAAGATTTTTTGTGTGAACTGGTTCCGCATGAACGAACAGGGTGAATTCATGTGGCCGGGCTTTGGCGAGAACATGCGTGTGCTGAAGTGGATCGTCGATCGCGTGCGTGGGCGCGTACCTGCCCGTGAGACCGTGTTGGGCTGGATGCCACGTTTCGAGGACATCGACTGGACCGGCCTACCCATCACGCAAGGCGATTTCGAGGCGCTTACCCAGGTCGATGCCGATGCCTGGAGGCAGGAACTGGCACTGCACAAGGAGTGGTTCAACAAGATGGGCGAGAAACTGCCGAAGCAGTTGGCACTGAAACGCGAACTGTTCGAACTGGCGCTGATCGACTGAAAAGTCGGCGCTGGCGGGACGGCGAAGCACATGCAAAGCGCGACACGGATGGGGGGCATTGCCCCCTTTCATGTCATGGAACTGATGGCGCGGGCCAGGGCGTTAGAAGCGCAGGGCCGCGACATCATCCACATGGAAGTTGGCGAACCCGACTTCCCGACGCCGCAACCAATCATCGATGCCGCGCAACGTTTCATCGCCGGCGGCCAAGTGTTCTACACCCACGCGCTGGGATTGCCACAGTTGCGCGAAACCATCGCCGGCTTCTACGCGACGCGTTATGGCGTCACGGTCGATGCGGCGCGCATCGTCGTCACTGCTGGTGCTTCGGGTGCGCTGATGTTGGCGCTGGGCGCGCTGATCAGCCCGGGCGACGAGTGGTTGCTCACCGATCCGGGCTACCCCTGCAACCGGCATTTCGTGCGACTGCTGGAGGGCATGCCACGTTCGATCGCGGTTGACGCCACAAGCGACTTTCAGCCGACCGTCGAGAAAGTCGATGCTGCCTGGACGCCGCAGACCCAAGGCTTGCTGGTTGCCTCACCCAACAACCCAACCGGTACGCTCATCGCACCGGCACAGTTGGCCAGCCTCTGGCAGGCGGTGCATGCTCGTGGTGGAACATTGATCGTCGACGAGATCTATCACGGCCTGACCTATGGGGAAAATGAGGGCGCAGATACGCGCACCGCGCTGGAGATTTCCGACGACATCATCGTCATCAACAGCTTCTCGAAATACTTTGGCATGACTGGTTGGCGACTGGGCTGGCTGGTGGTGCCGCCACAGATGGTGCGCGATGTCGAAAAACTGGCGCAGAACCTTTACATCGCCCCATCGGCGCCGGCGCAGCATGCCGCGCTGGCAGCCTTTACGCCTGAGAGCATCACCATCCTGGAATCTCGTCGTAAGGAATTTCGGGCGCGTCGTGATCTGTTGCTGCCTGGTCTGAAAAGCATCGGCTTTCAGATTGAGGTAGAGCCACAAGGCGCCTTTTATATCTATGCCGGTATCGGAGATCTTGGCCGGGACAGCCAAACATTGGCCGGGAAACTGATCGAACAGGCAGGAGTAGCGGCGACACCGGGACTGGATTTCGGGATCAACGCACCCGAACGGTACATGCGTTTTGCCTATACCGTTTCAGCCGAAAAACTCACCCTCGGACTCGAGCGCATGGAGCGCCACTTCCGGGCATAGTTGCCAACTGCAGAAATAAAAAAGGCTGGAAGCTGCATGAACAGCCCCCAGCCTTGACTGATCGCGTAATTCCGATCAGGACGGACGCGAGCCCGTAGGGAATGGCCAGGCCGCCGCTGGATTAAGCGACGACTTGATGCCGGGTGTAGCAGCAGTCGAAGGTGCAGGTGCAGCCGCCTTGGCGGGAGCAGCCTTCTTCACGGCCGGCTTCGCAGCGGCTTTCTTCGGTGCAGCTTTCTTGGCGGCCGCCGGTTTTTTCGGGGCAGCGGCTTTCTTCGGGGCAGCCTTCTTGGCAGCCGGCTTCGCAGCGGCTTTCTTCGGTGCAGCTTTCTTCACGGCCGGCTTCGCAGCGG
>CAJBAP010000199.1 GCA_903950295.1 uncultured Rhodocyclaceae bacterium | reverse complement strand
TCAGGTGTGCCCGTGGGTGCCTGCCTGACTGCGGGGCCAGCCGCCGGTGTTTTCAAGCCGGGCAATCACGGCTCTACCTTCGGCGGCAATCCGCTGGCCTGCACGGCCGCCTTGACCACGCTGGCCGTAATGGAAGAGGGTGCTCTGCTCCCGCGTGCCATTGCGCTGGGCGAACGCATTTGTGCGCGCTTGCGCGACCAGCTGGCCGGCCTGCCAGCGGTCGTCGATATTCGCAATAGCGGGCTGATGATTGGCGTCGAACTTGATCGCCCTTGCGCGGTACTCGTGGCGGCGGGTCTGGCTGCGGGTATTCTGATCAATGTCACGGCCGACAAGGTGGTCCGTCTGTTGCCGCCCCTGGTGATGTCGGATACCGAGGCCGACGAACTGGTCGATACGCTCGTGGTGGTGTTGAAAGCCTTTTTGGCGGGTTGAGGATTTGCCATGACTAGCCCAAGACATTTTCTGCAATTCAAGGATTTCAACCGCGCCGAGTTCGAATACCTGTTCGCACGTTCCGCTGCGATCAAGCAGCGTTTCAAGGCGTACCAGAAGTATTGGCCGCTCGAGGATCGCACGCTGGTGATGATCTTCGAAAAGGCCAGTACGCGCACCCGCCTGTCTTTCGAGGCCGGCATGCACCAACTCGGTGGTTCGGCGATCTATCTGAACACGCGCGATTCCCAGCTTGGACGTGGCGAACCGGTAGAGGATGCGGCGGAGGTCATCTCACGCATGAGCGACGCCGTGATGATTCGTACTTACGAGCAGGAAATCATCGAACGCTTCGCCTCTCATTCGCGCGTACCGGTGATCAATGGACTGACCAACGAATATCACCCCTGCCAGATCATGGCCGACATCTTCACCTTCATCGAGCAACGCGGCCCGATTCAAGGCAAAACGGTGGCGTGGATCGGTGACTCGAACAACATGTGCAACACCTGGTTACAAGCGGCAGAAGTGCTCGACTTCAATGTTCACGTGTCGACGCCCCCCGGTTACGAGGTCGAGGCCGAGCGTGCGGGTCTCTATGGCACGGATCACTTCGAGCAATTTGTCGATCCGATGGATGCGGCACGCGACGCCGATCTGGTCACCACCGATGTATGGACCTCGATGGGTTTCGAGGCCGAGAACGAGGCGCGCATGAAAGCCTTTGCCGACTGGCAGGTGGACGCGGACATGATGCGCGTGGCGCAGTCGGGTGCCGTGTTCATGCACTGTCTGCCGGCGCATCGCGGCGAGGAAGTGGCGGCCGATGTAATCGACGGGCCGCAGAGTGTGGTCTGGGACGAAGCGGAAAATCGCCTGCATACGCAGAAGGCACTGCTGGAGTTTCTGGTGCTGGGCAAGGTCAAGGAAAGTTAAGGAGTCGGGAAATGGCAAAAGCAAAAAACAAGTCGGAAAAATCGGGCGTCAACAAGGTTGTGCTGGCCTATTCGGGCGGGCTCGATACTTCGGTGATCCTGAAGTGGTTGCAGGACACCTACAGTTGTGAAGTGGTGACCTTCACCGCGGACCTTGGTCAAGGTGAGGAACTGGAGCCGGCACGCGCCAAGGCGATAATGCTCGGCATCAACCCCAAAAACATTTTCATCGACGATCTGCGCGAAGAGTTCGTGCGCGATTTTGTCTTCCCGATGTTTCGCTGCAACACCGTCTACGAAGGCGAATACCTGCTCGGTACCTCGATCGCACGGCCATTGATCGCCAAGCGCCTGGTCGAAATCGCGCGCAAGACCGGTGCCGCAGCCATCTCGCATGGCGCCACCGGCAAGGGCAATGATCAGGTGCGTTTTGAACTCGGTGCCTACGCGCTGATGCCAAACGTCAAGGTGATCGCACCGTGGCGCGAGTGGGACCTGCTCTCGCGCGAGAAACTGATGGCCTATGCCGAGTTGCATGGTATCCCGGTCGACATGAAGCACAAGAAGGGAGGTTCGCCGTATTCGATGGACGCCAACCTGCTGCACATCTCGTACGAAGGACGTCATCTCGAAAACCCCGCTGCCGAAGCCGAAGAATCGATGTGGCGCTGGACGGTCGCTCCCGAGAAGGCACCCGCAACGCCGGAGTATCTCGATCTCGAATTCAAGGCGGGCGATCTCGTCGCGATCAACGGCAAGAAAATGAAGCCCCATCAACTGCTCGCCGCCCTTAACCAGATTGGCGGCAAGCATGGCATTGGCCGTCTCGATCTGGTCGAAAACCGCTACGTCGGCATGAAGTCACGCGGCTGCTACGAAACGCCCGGCGGCACGATTCTGCTCAAGGCTCACCGTGGCATCGAATCGGTCTGCCTTGACCGCGAAGTGGCGCACCTCAAGGACGACCTGATGCCGCGCTACGCCAGCCTGATCTACAACGGCTACTGGTGGAGTCCCGAGCGCAAGGCGGTACAGGCACTGATCGACCACACGCAGCAGAGCGTGAACGGCTGGGTGCGCGTCAAGCTCTACAAGGGCAGCGTGTCGGTTGTCAGCCGCGATTCGAAAACCGATTCCCTGTTCGATCCGACCATCGCCACCTTCGAAGACGATGCTGGT
>CAJBAP010000198.1 GCA_903950295.1 uncultured Rhodocyclaceae bacterium | reverse complement strand
GTTCTTCTGATCCACGGCCCAGATGAAGGGGAACTTGCCTTCGCGTTCATCGGCATCGAGCTCCAGGAAGTCGGCGATCGGCACCATGTTTGCGTTCCAGGTCTCTGGCGGCGCCTTCTTGAAGTGTTTGAGGAAACGCGCTTCGGTCGCGGCGAAGTCGGCGAAGGTCATCGGCAGGCTCATGCTCAGCTCGGTGCCCACATCATCCTTGTACTTGAGGGTGTAGACCGGCCAGTCGGTGTCGAGCGATGGGTTGCCTTCGAGGCTGACGCATTCGCTGAACGTCGTACCGGCATCCGGATCGAAACGGAACAGCGGGTAGGCGCGGCCTTCCACGGCCAGCTTGCTCTGTGCGACGCTGCGATCGTCGCCGACGCCATGCTCGGGTGGGCAAACGGCGTAGATGTTGAACAGCGCCGGGCGGCGACTGTTGATGCCGTCGATGTAGTTTTCCAGCAGATGATTGACGTGGGCAATGGTGCTCGACGCCACGAAGGACGTGCGGTGCGCCATGCCGATCAGTGCAATTTCCTTGCGGGTTTCCTGCTTGCCACGCCCGGTCGAACCGAAGGGCGCCATGTCGGATACCTGGCTGATGAAACCCGAGGTGCAGGCCTGGCCGCCGGTGTTGGAATAGACCTGCGTGTCGACCACCAGAATCTTGATCGGCATGCCGGACATCAACGCACGCGAGAGGTTCTGGAAGCCGATGTCGTACATCGCGCCGTCGCCGCCGAGGCTGACGACCGGCGGGCAGAGCAGCCACTCGTCTGCCGAGAACTCATGCCAGTTGAAGCGACGGAAGAAATCATCGTCGCGAGCCGGCAGGTAGTCGTTGGCAAGCTCCTTCTCGGCCTTGCGGATGGCCTTGAAGCCTTCGGCCATCTTGGCCATGTGGCCTTCGAAGATGCCCATCGCCACCGAGGGCGAATCCTGGAACAGGTGCGATGTCCAGGGGAAGGGATAGGGGTGGAAGGGGTAGGTCGCGCCCCACACCGACGTGCAGCCGGTGGAGTTGATGATGCCCATGTCGGAGCGGCCGCGCTTGCTCGGCCCCTCGACATAACGCCACTTCAGGTCCTTGAGCTTTTCGAGCAGTTGGGCAGTGTTCTTCACCCAGGCCGGATCAAGCAGCTGCGATGGCTTGTTTTCGTTCAGCTTGGCAGCCAG
Source organism: uncultured Rhodocyclaceae bacterium (assembly GCA_903950295.1). Next base: position 966 of record CAJBAP010000198.1, on the reverse strand, counting down.
GTTCGACAAGGTGAGATCGTGCTGACCGGTGGCATCAACCGCACGCATCACGGCGCCAGTATCGGTGACATCCACTGCGGAGGCCAGCTTGATGCGCATGTGCTGCTCGAGCTTGCCGATCAGGTCGTCAATCTTTTCGACAAAACCCTTGACACGCGGTTGCATCAGCGCGGCGACCGTCGAAGTGAACAGGTGGATCGCCGTCTTTTCGCCGCAACCCAGGCAGGCGCCGTCGCCACACCCCATCGAGTTGTAGTTGTGCTTGTCGAGCAAGAGGGTTTCGAGCGCGCCGATCTTCTCGTCGAGGCTGTCGATGCGACTGTATTCCTTGGGCGTCGTCGGCAGGTCGAGCCAGAAATTCCAGTCCTGGCGCATGCGCTCCGTCGACTCGTCGGTCTGCGTCACCATCTTCAGCGCGTTGTCTTCGCACACCGTGACGCAGATGGCGCAGGCCTTGCAGGTGTAGGGATTGATGGTGATGGAGAACAGGCCGCCGCTGCCCTTGGTTTTCTTCTCTTTCTGCGTCCAGAAGGGTTTGGTGGTGCTGAAGGGGAAGTCGCCCATCTCGGCGGTGAACAGCTTGAACTCGGCCGCCATCTTTTCCTGGTCTTCCGCCGGCGCTTCGGCCACCGTGGCGGAAATTGCCTGGTTGATCAGCGGACGCACGGCCACGCCATCGCCGGCGATCAGGCCGCGCAATTTCTTCTCGACCGCACGCGCGGCACGACGCAGGAAACGCGTTGGCGTACCCGTGGTTTCGATACGATTGATGACCGTATTGAAGACATCCGCCACCGAACTCACCAGGCCGGGAATCGCCGAGTCAGGACATTCGGTATAGCAGTTGCCGCAGGCCGTACAGTTTTCAGGCGTCCACACCGGATGATCGAAGCGGATACCGGTCATGTCGCGGAATACGCCCGTCGCCGCCGGAATGATCGAGGTGCCGATGAAGGGGTCGACGAG
>CAJBAP010000197.1 GCA_903950295.1 uncultured Rhodocyclaceae bacterium | reverse complement strand
CCTTGCTCGACTCCGGCGCAAAGACCGGGATGTTCCATGTACTCAAGGCACCGGACGGCTACGAGCGCAGCTATGCGTTTCACCGGGTTCGCCACATGCCAGTCATCGTGGCGGTAGGCATGGCACCGCAGGATTATTTCGGCGCTTGGCACGACGAGGTAGCCAAGACCGCCCTGCTGCTCGGTGCATTCTTTTTTGTCAGCGTGATCTCTGCCTGGTTGATCCGGCGTTTTCTGAAACAGCATCTGGTCGATACCGCTTCGCTGCGGGAGAGCGAGGTCCGCTTCCGCATCATTTCCTCGATTACCAGCGACCTGGTCTATTCCTGCCAGCGCTCCGCGGATGGCCTATTCCGCGTCAACTGGATCGGCGGCAACGCCGAGCCCGTGTTCGGCTACGACAACGCTACTATCATCGCGCGGGGCTGCTGGCGGCCCTTCGTTGTCGAGGAAGACCACGCGTTGTTCGCCAGCAATATCACCGGCCTCCAGCCTGGCCAGACCAGCGATGCCGTTTTGCGCATCACCCACCGCGATGGTTCCCTGCGTTACCTCCACAGCATCGCCCAGGTTGCCGACGATCCAGACACACACGGCCAGCACCTGCTGTATGGCGCTGTCCAGGACATTACCGAGCAAAGAAATGCCGAGGCAGAACTTGAAAGGCATCGGCATCAACTGGAAGAAATGGTTCAGGAGCGCACCGCCGAACTGGAGAAGGCCAAAGCTGCGGCCGAAGCGGCAAACATCGCCAAGAGTGCCTTTCTGGCCAACATGTCGCACGAGATCCGCACGCCGCTTAACGCCATCACCGGCATGGCGCACCTCATGAAGCGTGAGGGCCTTGCCCCGCACCAGATTGAACGGCTCGACAAGATTCATGTGGCCGGCCAGCACCTGCTGGAAATCATCAATGCCGTGCTCGACCTGTCGAAGATCGAAGCCGGCAAGTTCACCCTCGAAGCAGTTCCGGTGAGCGTGGGCACCCTCGCCGCCAATGTGCTTTCGATGCTCTTCAACCAGGCCCAGGCCAAAAAGATCCAGTTGCGGATCGAGACCGAGCCGCTACCCCATCACCTGCGGGGCGATCCGACCAGACTCCAGCAAGCACTGTTGAACTACACCACCAACGCAATCAAGTTCACCGCAGCCGGCACCATTACCCTGCGCTCCAAACTCGAGGAAGACACCGAGGACAGCGCGCTGGTGCGCTTCGAAGTACAAGACACCGGCATCGGGATCACGCCAGAGGTGGCAGAGCGACTGTTCTCCACCTTCGAGCAAGCCGACAACTCGACCACGCGCAAATACGGAGGAACCGGCCTCGGGCTGGCCATCACCCGCAAACTCGCCCGACTCATGGGCGGCAACGCCGGTGTGATCAGCAGCCCCGGGGTGGGCAGCACCTTCTGGTTCACGGCACGGCTCAAGAAGGGCGCGGCAACGGACGCCCCAGTGCTAGCACCCTCTCCGGCCGGATCAGCCGAGAGCACGCTGATCAGCCACTACAGCGGCAAACGGATATTGTTGGTCGAAGACGAAATAATCAACCGTGAGGTCACACTCGAACTCCTGCGGGATGTACAGCAACTTGTCGATATTGCCGAGGACGGTCTGCAAGCCGTTGAACTGACGACCCTTAACAACTACGACCTGATCCTGATGGACATGCAGATGCCGAATATGGGTGGGGTGGAAGCGACGCAACGGATACGCCAGTTGCCCAACCGTATCCACACCCCGATCATCGCCATGACGGCGAATGCTTTCGCCGAGGACAAGGTCCTCTGCTTCGAGGCCGGCATGAACGACTTCGTCTCCAAACCGGTTGATCCCGATCTGCTGTTCGAGGTCTTGCTGCGGTGGCTGCAGCAGACTACTTCAGGGCGCTGATCAGGGACTGCACTTCCTCGGCCGACTCGGCAAGGATGCTGGAGAGGGTTTCTTCGTCGAGAGCCATTTCTATCTGCGGCTTGCCCACCGCCGCGCTCTCCGCATTCGGCACCCAATACAGCGGCGACGCAACCGGTGCAAGCTCTTCGGCCAGCAGCAACGTGTCGCCCAGCGACGTCGGCGGTATGGCGAGATAACCCTCCCACATGGCGCTGATGGCGGTGACGACGCCCTCGGGCACTTCGAGAATCTTCAGGAGTGCCGCACCCACGACCGATTCACCCTCGCCCCGCCATTCGGCCTGATCGCCGGCGAGCAACTCGGGCATCTCGCGGGCTCGCGAAATCAGATAGAAACCGGCGACCTCGTGCAGGATGCCTGCAAACAGCGCTGTTTCGGGGTCTTGATGCGTGACGCGCCGGGCAATCACATGGCTCAGTGCCGCGACATGGGCCGTATGTTCCCAGAGTTTCTGGGCGAGTACCTTGTGCGCCGGATCACTCGACTGGCCGGACATCTGTTTGACCAGCAAAGACATCGTCAGCGAACGCAGCGTGCGAAAACCCAGTCGCGCCACCGACTGGCGCACATCGGTGATTTCACGTCCCGAACGATTGTAGGCCACCGAATTCGCCACTGCCACGACACGCGCGGCCAGGAGTGGCTCGGCCTGGATCAGCTTGGCAGCCTGATCAATGGAGCAATCGGGATCGTCGAGGGCCCGCTTGATGCGCAACCCAATCTCGGTACTGGTCGGGAAGACCAGTTCGCCACGATCAGCCTCGTCGGCAATGCGACGGTAGAGTTCAGTCTCGTCCATGAGTACGGAGTGTAGCAGTCTGGCGAAATCGTTTTCAGAATTGATCTTCGGTCAATGATAGAACACTGGCACCGCCAGAAACAATTTCACGTGCCAGCCCGACAGACTCGTTCAGTACATGCTCGGCGTAGAAGCGCGCAGTCTTGAGCTTGGCCGGGTAAAAACCTGCCGTCCCGCCAGCGCCGAGTTTTGCCGTCGCCACCAGCGCGGCGCGCCCCATCATCCAGCCGCCGGAAACAATGCCCAGCAGCCGCAGGAAAGGCACGGCGCCCGCTGCCACTTCACGCACATTCGTGCCGTATTGGGCCACGATGTAATCGCCGGACGCAACAACGGCGGCGATACCATCGGCCAGCGCCGCCGCAATCGCCTGGCAATCGGCATCATTGACCGCAGCCAGTTCGGCCTGCGTGGACTGCATCCTGGCAATCACGGTCTTGAGCGTCGCTCCGCCCTCGCGGGCGATCTTGCGGCCGATCAGGTCATTCGCTTGTATGCCGGTGGTGCCTTCGTAGATCGTCGTGATGCGTGCATCGCGCATGAACTGTGCGGCGCCGGCCTCCTCGATGAAACCCATGCCGCCATGCACCTGCACGCCAAGGTAGGCAATCTGGTTGCCGGTCTCGGTAATCCAGCCCTTGACCACGGGCGTCATCAGGTCGACAAAGGCCTGGTTCTGCTGTCGTTCGCCCGCGTCGGCATGATGGATCGCGGTGTCGTGTGCTGCCGCCACCACATAGGCCAGGGCACGCATCGCCTCGGTCTGCGACTTCATCAGCATCAGCATGCGGCGGATGTCGGGATGCTGCACGATGGCGACCGACTCTGCCGAACCTTCGATGGCGCGGCTCTGCACGCGCTCCTTCGCGTAGGACAACGCATGCTGGTAGCTCGCCTCGGCAATGCCCAGACCTTCGAGGCCGACGGCATAGCGCGCCGAGTTCATCATGATGAACATGTACTTGAGGCCCTCGTTCTCCTTGCCGACGAGATAGCCTGTGGCGCCACCGTGGTCGCCAAAACTCATCACGCTGGTGGGGCTGGCGTGAATGCCGAGCTTGTGTTCGATGGAGACGCAATACGCATCGTTGCGTGCGCCCAACGAACCATCGGCATTCACAAGGAACTTCGGCACGACGAAGAGTGAAATACCCTTGACGCCGAGCGGGGCAGTCGGTGTGCGCGCCAGCACGAGATGGATGATGTTCTCCGCCATGTCGTGCTCACCATAGGTGATGAAGATTTTCTGGCCGAAGACCTTGAAGCTGCCGTCGGCCTGCGGTTCAGCGCGCGCGCGGATGGCGGCAAGGTCAGAACCCGCCTGCGGTTCGGTGATATTCATGGTACCGGTCCATTCGCCCGAGACCATCTTCGGCAGGTACTGTTGTTTTTGCTCCGGCGTGCCGCACAATTCCAGCGCTTCGATGGCGCCACCGGTGAGCATCGGGCAGAGGGCAAACGCGTGGTTGGCCGATTTCCACATCTCGCGCACGGCCGCAGAAACGAGGCGCGGCAGACCCTGGCCACCGAACTCCGGGTTGCAGTCAATGCCGTTCCAGCCATTCTCGACGAACTGCTGGTAGGCGGCGCCAAAACCGGCCGGCATGATCACTGCTGTGTCCTGCCAGATTGCGCCAACGCGATCACCGACACGGTTGAGCGGCGCCAGCACACCGCCGGCAAACTTGCTCGCCTCTTCGAGGATCGCCTCCACGACATCAGAGGCGGCCTCCTCGCAACCGGGCAATTGGGCCACCTGTTCAAGGCCGGCGAGTTCGTTCAGCACGAATTGCATGTCCTGCAGCGGAGCGGTGTAGGTCATTGCGGAAATTCCCTTATTTTTTCTGCCAGAGATAGCGCCGGTCATCGAAGCTGCCGACCCAGTGCGGACAATACACGACCATCAGCGTGATGGCCGCACCGTTGAGCCAGGCCTCGGAGAAGCCCAGCAACAGATAGAACGGCAAGTATTCGGCCAGCAGCAATTCGGCAGTGTAAGCGTTTGAAAGCCACAGCAGCAAGGTCGTCAGGACGCCGGTAGCAACGACGCTGACCGCCGCGCCAAAAAACGCGGCAACGAAAATATAAACAAAAATGTGCACTGGCAGGCAACGCTCGACACACCGCAGGATGACATGCGCCACGAATACCGGAAACACCACCAGCGTCAGCGCATTCAAGGCGAAGGCTTGCCAGGCGTCGACACCTTTGAGCGAGGCATTTAAAGTGACGGCGGCCAGGACCACCGAGAGACCAATCAGCGCCAACTGCCGGCCGAACATCAACGTGAAGGCGGTAACACCGAGCATGTGCAGATTCAGCCCCGGCCTGACGCCGGCCTTCATGCTCCAGACCAGCGTCAGCACGACGATGGTCCCCATCCAGACACTCATCTGCCCGCCATCGTGCGGATTTTCCGCCAGCCGTCGCCAAGGGGCTGTTCGCACGGCCCACAACAGCAACAGGACGTAAGGCAAGATGGCCCCGAAGGCCCAGGCGTCGCTGAAGAGGCCGTCGGGAAAGTTCATCGCGCTAAATGGCCGCCGTCAGCTCCGGCACCAATTGGAACAAGTCGCCGACCAGACCGTAGTCAGCGACCTGGAAGATCGGTGCATCGGCATCCTTGTTGATCGCGACGATCACCTTGCTGTCCTTCATGCCCGCCAGATGCTGGATGGCGCCGGAGATGCCAATGGCAATATAGAGCTGCGGCGCGACGACCTTGCCGGTCTGGCCGACCTGATAGTCGTTAGGCACGAACCCGGCATCCACCGCCGCCCGCGAGGCACCCAGTGCGGCATTCAACTTGTCGGCGAGCGGTTCGAGCAGCGCGTGGTAGTTCTCGCCTGACGCCAATCCGCGCCCGCCGGAAACAATGACCTTCGCCGCACCCAGCTCGGGCCGTGCCGATTTCGTCAGCTCGCGGCCGACCAGTTGCGTCAGGCCGAGGTCGGGGCCGGCAGCAATGGCCTCCACGGTGGCATTACCTCCCTGCGCTACCGCATCGAAGGCCGTGGTGCGCACGGTGATGACCTTCACCGCGTCGGCAGACTTGACCGTCGCCAGCGCGTTGCCGGCATAGATCGGCCGCACAAATGTTGAAAATGAGGTGTCGGCGGCGTCGACGCCGCAGATTTCGGAGATCTGTGCCACGTCAAGCAAGGCAGCGACGCGCGGCAGCAGGTTCTTGCCGAAGGTGGTGGCGGGCGCGAGGATGTGCGTGTAACCGGCCGCATTGGCGACCAGCAGCGCAGCGAGGTTCTCGGCGGTCTGGTCGGCATAATGCGGCGCATCGGCGAGCTTGACCTTTGTCACGCCCGCGAGCGTGGCGGCAGCATGCGCGGCAGCGGCACAACCGGCCCCGGCGACCAGCACATGAATCTCCGCACCCAACTGCGCGCCAATCTTCGCAGCGCAGGCAACGGTATTGAAGCTGGCCGCCTTCAGGGCGGCATTATCGTGTTCGGCAATGACAAGGATGGCCATGGTCAGATCACCTTCGCTTCGTTCTTGAGTTTGGCCACCAGCTCGGCGACATTGGCCACCTTCACGCCGGCCTGGCGCTTGGCGGGCTCGACGACTTTCAGCGTCGTCAGGCGCGGCGCGATATCAACGCCGAGGTCGGTGGGTTTCAGCACATCCATCGGCTTTTTCTTCGCCTTCATGATGTTCGGCAACGTGGCATAACGCGGCTCGTTAAGGCGCAGGTCGGTCGTCACCACCGCCGGCAGTTTGATCGACAGCGTTTCGAGGCCGCCGTCGATTTCCCGGGTCACGGTAGCGCGGCCATCGGCCAGAACCACTTTGGAGGCAAAGGTCGCCTGCGGCCAGCCCATCAGGGCGGCGAGCATCTGGCCAGTTTGGTTGGCGTCATCGTCGATGGCCTGCTTGCCGAGCAACACCAGCCCCGGCTGTTCCTTGTCACACACGGCCTTGAGGAGCTTGGCCACGGCCAGCGACTGCAAACACTCTGACTGTACCGCATCAGTCTCAACCAGGATGGCGCGGTCCGCACCGAGCGCCAACGCCGTACGCAATTGTTCCTGGCAGGCTGTCGTACCGCAGGAAACGGCGATCACCTCGGTAGCGATGCCCGCCTCCTTTAGCCGCACCGCCTCTTCCACCGCGATCTCGTCGAACGGGTTCATCGCCATCTTGACGTTGGCGAGCTCGACGCCGCTCTGATCGGCCTTGACGCGCACCTTGACGTTGTAATCGATTACCCGTTTGACCGGGACCAGAATTTTCATGGAGAGACTCCTTAAACAGGTTCGGGCGAATCTACTGCCTTGCCGCCGGCCGCGTTGTCGCGCGCGCGACAATTAGCCGTGCATGCCGTACCGCCAGCGCCGACTTTTATGCACCCTTGCAGCTGGCGACTGCCTGCGGCCGCTCGCGCGCCACGTTGCCCAGCCATTGCGCCATTTCGCCCGCCAAGGCTTCGGCTGCTGCCCGCGTTGCCACCACACCACCCTTGGCATCCGGACTTGACGCCGGCTGCTGGATCAGGAAGGCACGTTTCGACAGGATGGCATCGCCATGCAAAGGGAACAGGGTAGCGCGTGCTTCCAGTACGATCTTGCTCGCCTGCTGCGTGTCGAAACGCTGCTCGAGTTCGTCGAGCGTCAGGCTCAGTCGGCAGCCCGGGCCGGCGAAATCCGGCTGACCGAAGACGATGCGCCGTTGCAGGAAACGCTCCAGCAATTCGGCCGGCATGGCGGTCCAGCGGCTGTTCGTGTAGGCCTGCCGGCGCAAGGCGTCCGCATAGGCCAGGCGATAGAGCTGGGCCGGCGAATCCAGCCACGGGCTGGCGCGCACTTCGACCGCTGCAATCGGGAAACCCGGTGCAGCCCAGGCACCTGAAACGTCGCCCAGATCGTAGAGGGCAATTTCGGACTGGCGCGGTGGATTGCCGACGCAGCCCGCCAGCAGGAAAATACTCAGCAGAACAATGAGCTTGCGCATGGTTCACTCCATCCGGTTGGGGGCAGTCGGGACAACAAAGCCGGTTTCACCAGGGCCCGGCCTGGCAGGCTGGGTGCCGAAGATCACGGCTTGCGGGGTGTCGTTGAGGGTATCGAGCAGACGATCAAGCCGGCGCGTCGCCGCGGAGACCTCGGTCATCAGGGTTTCCACGCGCGGCAGGGTCTCGGCATTTAGCCGGTCACCAACAGTGCCAAATCGTTGTGCGAGCGTCGTCATGGTAGCCACCAGCGTGCGCGCCTCCGCAGTCAGCGGCGCTGCCTCGCCGGCGGTTTTCTCGAGATGGGCCAGCAGTGCCTGCAGTTTCTTCAGGTTGGTGTCGGACAAGGCGGATCGCAAGGACGCCATCAATTGGGGCAACTCTTTCAGCCCATCGGAGGCGGTCGCCAGATTGTCGAGGGTGCGCACAATATTGCGGCTATTGCGCTCATCGAGCAGTCGGTTGAGGCGCAAGGTCAATTCGGCCACCTGGGTGGCGATGTCGCCGGCCTTGTTGCCCAAGGTGTCGAACAGCCCCGGCTGAATCGCGATGCGCGGCGGCACGGCAGCCTCGGTGTCAAGCGGCTTGCCCTGCGGGCCCTTGGCCTCTTCTTCCAGCATGACGTAAGCCAACCCGGTAATACCCTGGTAGTTGAGTTTTGCCGAAGTCTTGTCGGTCAGCCGATATTGGCGCCCCAGCGAAATCTCGACCAGCAGCAGACCGGGATCGAGTTCATCAGGCGCAATGTTGGTCACCTTGCCGGCGCGGATGCCGCGATAGCGCACCTGGGCCTCGTTGTTGAGGCCGGTTACGTTGCCGCGCGTTTCGAGAATGTAGGTGTACGTCATCTCACGCGTGCCGGTCAGCCACCAGAGCGCCAGTGCCGAAGCCAGGATGAAAATGACTGTGAACAGGCCTGCCATCAGGGCATGCGAGCGATTTTCCATGGTGTCAGACCTCAGTGTGCATGGCCAAGGGCGCGCTGACCGCGCTCGGAGTGGAAGAAATTACGGGTAAAGGGATGATCCAGCCGCATGATCTCGTCGATCGGGCCATAGGCGAGAATGTGCTGCTCCGCGAGCACGGCGACGCGCGTCGCCAACGCCGCCAGCGTGTCGAGGTCATGCGTCACCAGCACCACCGTCAGGCCGAGTTCCTCACCCAGCATGCGTGTCAGTCGCACGAAGCTGTCGGAACGATCGGGATCGAGACCTGCGGTCGGTTCGTCGAGCAGCAACAATTCCGGCTCCAGCGCTAATGCGCGTGCCAAGGCAACGCGCTTGATCATGCCACCGGAAAGTTCTGCCGGCATCAGCAGGGCATGGCGCGGCAGCAGTTCGACCATTTCGAGCTTGAGCATGACCAGGTCGTGAATCGTTGCCTCATCGAGGGACTTGAGCTCACGTAGCGGAAAGGCAATATTGTCGAAAACATTAAAGGCGGAGAACAGCGCGCCCTGCTGGAACAACACGCCGAAACGCTGGCGCAGGGCACGTTCGCGCGCCACCCCGCCACCGAACAGTGGTTCGCCGAACAGCTGGATACTCCCTAGTGTCGGCGTTAGCAGGCCGATCATCTGGCGCAGCAACGTCGTCTTGCCGCTGCCCGAGCCACCGACCAATGCCACCAGTTCGCCCGCCACGATCTCGAGATTCAGCCCGCGATGAATCCAGGTCTCGCCGAAGCGGGTAGACAGTTCGCGGATGGCAACGACAGGCGCAGGGGATGCCATGGACTATTTTGGCAAGCCGATGCTGCGCGTGGCAATGGCAAACATGGCATCGAGCAGAATCACCACCGTGATCGCCGACACCACCGATGACGTCGTGTTGGCCGAGAGACTCTCGGTGTTCGGCTGCACGCGCAGGCCGAAGTGGCAGGCCACCAGTGCGATGGCGATACCGAACACCACCCCCTTGGCCAGGCCGATCCAGAGGTTTGCTGCCGGCACCGCCTTGGGCAGCGTCTCGAAGAAATAACCGTAGCTGATATCGAGTTGCAACTGCGCGGAAACCATGCCGCCGATCAGTGCGATCGCCGTCGTCCACAACACCAGGAAAGGCATCGCAATACCCAGCGCCATGACCTTGGGGAAGATCAGGCGCAAGCTGCGCGGCACACCCATGGTCGACAACGCGTCGATCTCCTCGGTCACGCGCATCACGCCCAGTTGCGCCGTCATCGCCGAACCCGAACGCCCGGCCACCAGCACGGCCACCAGCACCGGCCCCAACTCGCGGATGATGCCGAGTCCCAGGATGTTGACGATGAAGATGTCGGCACCAAACTGGCGCAACTGCAACGATGACAGGTAGGAGAGCACCACGCCGATGAGGAAGCCGACCAGCGCCGTCACCGGCATCGCCAGCACGCCACTCTTGTAAATGTTGGCGGAAATTTCGCGCTTGGGAAAATCGACCGGATGACGCAACAGATGCAGCCAGTCGAGCACCAACTGTCCGAGCAGGGCGACGAAGGACTGCACATGGCGCCACAGCGCCAGCATGCCCGATCCCACCACGATCAGGCTTTCGAACGGTGAGCGCGGCAACGGCGCGACGGTAACCAGACCTTTTTCGGCGGCGGCAATGCGCTCGAAGACACGCAGATGTTCGGGCTGGAGCAACAGGGTTTCGGGCAGTTTCCCGCCCCAGACACGCCACAGCAGCAGCGCACCTGCCGAGTCGAGCGCTTCGATGTCCATGCAGTTCCAGCTGACACCGGCCCGCCCGCCGGTTTCCTGCAAACGGCTTTGCCAATCAGGGCTGACTCCGGACAGCGCACGCAAGGTCCAACGCCCGGTGAGCGTCAGCGCAGGCCAGGCGCTATCGCCTTGCGTTTCGGTGTAGTCGGCCCCGCGTGTGCTCATCTCGATTACCGCCGTCCGCGCAACTTGAACTCGATGCCGACATGCGCCCACTGCAAGGCCTCTTCTTCCAGCACTGCGGCGGTCAGCGGTGCCCCTTCAAGCCAGGCTTTGTCGATCTGCAACTGAAATCCACCCTCCGTCATGCCAACCTTGATCTCCGGCATGGGCGCATCGTCGCGTGCCCGATGCAACAAGGCGGCGATGCGCAAACTCAATATCAGCAACCATTCCTGCGCCACGCGCGTCAGCGACTGCACGCGTTCGAGCTTGCCGCGATGCACCAGCACCAGTCGGGCCAGCAGCGCCTGGTCGCGCTTGGAGAAACCCGGCATGTCGGCGTTCGTCAGAATATAGGCACTGTGCTTGTGAAAGCTCGAGTGTGCCACGGAAATGCCGATTTCATGAAGGCGCGCCGCCCAGGCGAGAAATTGCCCCGCCACCGAATTTTCCACGGGGTCATCCGGACACAACTGCTGGAACAGCTCCAGCGCCGTCAAGCTGACGCGAACCGCCTGACGCCGGTCAACCTCGTAGCGCTGCATGAAGCGGGTTACCGTGGCTTCGCGCAAATCGTCATGGTGATAGCGCCCGATCAGGTCATACAGCACCCCCAGCCGCAGTGCACCCTCCGAAAAGGTCATGCGCTCGAGGCCGAACTCCTTGAACACCGCCGACATGATTGCCACGCCACCGGTGATCACCGGCACCCGATCCGGTCGCATGCCCTCCAGCCGCGCCCGGTCAGCCGCACCCGCCTGAATCAGTCGGCTGCGCAGACGCTCGAGCCCTTCGCGCGTAATGCTGCCATCGGCAAAACCATTCAATTCGAGAATGTCGCAAATTGCCTTGGCCGTACCCGAAGACCCGACCGCCTCCTCCCAGCCGGTATCGCGGTAGGCATGCACGATGGTCTGCAACTCGCGCCGCGCGGCCAACTCCGCATCTTTCATGCCGCGTTTGTCGATATGACCTTGCGGAAAATGGCGCAGACTGAAGCTGACGCAGCCCATGTAGAGTGACTCGAGCTGGATCGGCTCGATGTTCTGGCCAATGATGAACTCGGTCGACCCGCCGCCGATATCGACGACCAGGTGGCGGATGCGCGGATTGGGCAGCGTATGGGCGACGCCCAGATAGATCAGACGCGCCTCTTCGCGGCCGGCGATGATCTCGATCGGAAAACCCAGCGCCGCCTCGGCCTGCAACAGGAACTGCGGGCCATTCTTGGCCACGCGCAGGGTATTGGTAGCCACCGCCCGCACGGCCTCGGGCGCAAAGCCGCGCAAGCGTTCGCCAAAACGGGACAAGGCCTCCAGTGCCCGTTGCTGCGAAGCCGCATCGAGCAATTTGTCGCTGGTCAGCCCGGCAGCCAGCCGCACCGTTTCCTTGAGCCCATCCTGCGGATAGATCTGGTTGCCAACGATGCGCCCGACCTGCAGGCGAAAACTGTTGGAACCCATATCGACGGCGGCGACGTGTTCGTGAACCACGATGAGATGCTATCCGGGATTTGCGGTGGGCGGATTCTAGCTCAGCCACAATGAGTGAAAGGGGAAAAGTCGGCGCTGGCGGGACGGCATGCGAGCATGTCATACTAACGAAATCAATCGCCCTCATCATCGTCGGCTTATCAGGCCACGACCCAAGACCATGACGCCCCAAGCCCTGCACGAATTTCCTGCCGACCACTTTCTCAACCGCGAGTTTTCGCTGCTGGCGTTCAACCGTCGCGTCCTCGCGCAGGCCGCCGATGACCGTGTGCCGTTGCTGGAACGCCTGCGCTTTCTTTGCATCGTCTCCTCTAACCTCGACGAGTTTTTCGAAATCCGCGTCGCCGGTGTCAAGGAGCAGATCAAGCTGCGCAGCCACGCCACCGGTGCCGACCGCCGCAGCGCGCAGGAAGTGTTCCGCCGCATTACCCAGGAAGCACACGACCTGATCGAAGACCAGTACGAACTGCTGAACGACGTGATCCTGCCGGCGCTGGCCAAAGAGGGCATCGTCTTCCTGCGCCGTTCGGAATGGAACGAGGAACAACAGGCCTGGATCCATGCCTACTTCCGCCGCGAAGTGATGCCGGTACTGACACCCATCGGGCTCGACCCGGCCCACCCCTTCCCGCGCGTGCTCAACAAGAGCCTGAATTTCGCCGTCGAACTCGAAGGCAAGGACGCCTTCGGCCGCAATTCCGGCGCTGCCATCGTGCAGGCCCCACGCGCCCTGCCGCGCGTGATCGAGTTGCCACGCAACCTGACGGGGGTCGAGCACGGCTTCGTCTTCCTCTCGTCGATCCTGCACAAGCATGTCGGCGAAATGTTCTCCGGCATGAATGTTCTGGGCTGCTACCAGTTCCGCGTCACGCGCAACTCCGACCTGTTCGTCGATGACGAGGAAGTGAAGAATCTGCGCACCGCCTTGCAGGGCGAGCTGCCGCAACGCCATTTTGGCGACGGCGTGCGCCTCGAGGTCGCCGACAACTGCTCCGAAATCATGACTGACTTCCTGCTGCAACAGTTTGGTCTCGGCCGCGACGATCTCTACCAGGTGCCGGGCATCGTCAACCTGGTGCGCCTGATGTCGGTACCGGACCAGGTTGACCGGGCGGATCTGAAGTTCCCGCTGTTCCAGCCGGGCCTGCCCAAGCAGCTGACGGGGCGCTACGACATGTTCGACGCCATCCGCAAGAACGACATCCTGCTCCACCATCCCTTCCAGTCCTTCAATCCGGTCATCGAGTTTCTCAAGCAGGCGGCCGACGATCCGCTGGTGGTGGCGATCAAAATGACGGTGTATCGCACCGGCACCGACTCCGTGCTGATGGAGCATCTGCTGCGCGCCGCACAAAAGGGCAAGGAAGTCACCGTGGTCGTCGAATTGATGGCGCGCTTTGACGAAGAGGCCAACCTCTCCATCGCCGCGCGACTCGAAGAGAGCGGCGCCCATGTCGTCTATGGCGTGTTCGGTTACAAGACCCATGCCAAGCTGATGCTGGTGCTGCGCCGCGAGGAACACGGCTATCGCCGCTACGTCCATCTGGGCACCGGCAATTACCACCCGCGCACCACACGTTTTTATACCGATTTCGGCTTGCTGACCTGCAACGACGAAGTCGCCGCCGATGCCAACGAGGTATTCAAACAGCTCACCGGCCTGGGCAAGGCCAGTACCCTCACCCACCTGTGGCAGGCGCCCTTTTCGCTGCACTCGAACATGATGGAGGCGATCCACGCCGAAACCGCAGCGGCGAAGGCCGGCCGCAAGGCGCACATCATCGCCAAGATGAATTCACTGCTCGAACCCGAGATCATCGAGGCGCTTTACGAGGCCAGCCAGGCCGGGGTGCATGTCGACCTCATCGTGCGCGGGGTCTGCTGCCTGCGTCCCGGCGTTGCGGGGCTGTCGGAAAACATTCGCGTGCGCTCGGTGATCGGTCGCTTTCTCGAACACCACCGCATCTACTACTTTTACGCCGATGGCGTGGAAAAACTCTACCTCGCCAGCGCCGACTGGATGGAGCGCAACTTCTTCCGCCGCATCGAAGTCGCCTTCCCGGTACTCGAACCCAAGCTCAAGCGCCGCGTCATCAAGGAAGGCCTGCGCAGCTATCTGGCCGACAACTGCCAAGCCTGGGACATGGATGGCGAAGGCCAGTACCGCATGAAACCCTCACGCCGCGTGCGCACCTGCGCGCAAGACCTGCTGCTGGGCGAACTGGCGGAGGAATAGACCCGAGGGTTCAGCTTTTGTCTTTCATCGGGCAGGTGTTGAGCCCGAGAATGGGATAAAAGGGACAAAATCTGATCGAGCCAGTCGCGAGCGGAACAATGCCAATCCAGGCCCAGACCGGGCCGCCCATCAGCGCCCACGCAATCAGAGCCAGGCCAGCGAGGATGCGCAGAACACGATCGATACCGCCAATATTTGTTTTCATGTGATTCTCCAGTCAGGGGGTGTTGAAGCGATGCCATTTAAGCACCCCGACACCAAGCACTTCAGTGACCTAAGTCACATTGGTCACATTGGTCACATTGAACACATCGGGGTTACTTCAGGTCGAGATGCGGCGCAAACCGGCCGGATCGAGAATTTCGATTTGCTCACGCCCCAGTCGCACCAGGCTCTGTTCAGCAAAACCCTTGAGCAGGCGGCTGACCATTTCACGCACGCTGCCAAGCTCATCCGCAAGTTGCTGGTGCGTAGTCTGGATCAACTTGCCACGACCTAACAGCAGGTTGGCCAGCCGTTGATCAAGCTTGTGGAACGCGACCTCCTCGACCAGTTGCATCAAATCACTGATACGTTCGGCAAACAGGTGGAAAACAAATTCCCGAAATGGCTCATGCTCAAGCAACAAATCGAAGGTGGCTTTCGGCAGGAAGGCTAGTTCGGTATCGCTCTCGGTGAGGCCACAAGCGTTGTAAGCGACCCGGCCGAGCAGGCAGCTTGAAGTCATGATGCAGCTGTCGCCCGGCAACACGCGGTAGAGCGGCAACTCTCGACCATTTGCCGCGCGCTTGATGACGCGAATGCCACCCGACAGCACGAAAGGAAACCCCTGACAGGGCTGACGTTCGTCGAACAGCACCGTGCCCGCAGGTACCGTCATTCGGCTGATTTCCTTGCCGACCTGCTCCAAGGTAGGAGCAGGCAGTGTCAGCAGGACAGGGTAAAGCGTCTCAAGCGAGCCCATCATCGGCATATCCATTCTGTCCCAACCACTTCTCCAGCATTGACGCCAGATCATTCAGATTGACGGGTTTGGTCAGGAAGTCGTCCATACCAGCGGCAATGCAATGCTGGCGGTCTTCGTCAAACGCACCTGCAGTCAAGGCAATGATCTTCAGATGGGGGCGACTGGCCTCCTGTTCCCACTGCCGGATCGCCTCCGTTGCCTTGATGCCATCCATCACAGGATACTGCTTTGGTAGTAGTCAATCAAACTTAAAGCGTCGACTGCCAATACATCCATGGATTTGATGCAGCGGAGAAAAGTCGGCGCTGGCGGGACGGCGATAACTCTATACAGAACACAAATATGATCATATACTTGGTCATGTTTCAAACTAGGATCATGGTCATGATAGCGATTAACATCCACGAAGCCAAAGCCAAACTGTCCGAATACCTCAGCGCTGTCGAGGCTGGAGAAACCGTGCAGATTTGCCGCCGCAACGTACCGGTGGCGCAAATCGTGCCCCTGCCGAAACCACGCAAGGAACCGCGACCAGTGGGATTGGGACCCATTGAAGAGGGTTACGAAATACCGGGCAGTTTTTTCGAACCATTGCCGGACGAACTGCTCAAGGCCTTCAACGGCGAGTTGCCGGATCCTTTTCTGGATAGTTTCGCGGAAAGCGAGCAGACCCTGAAAGCCGCTGAAACCGTTGCCACATACACGACGAGCAACAAGTGAAACTGCTGCTCGATACCTGTGCATTTATCTGGCTGTCGACTGCGCCACGAAAACTCGCCTCCGGCATGCGGGCGCTTTACGAAAACCCGGACAACGAGGTTTTTCTCTCTGTCGTCTCGAGTTGGGAAATCGCCATCAAACATCGCTCCGGCAAGCTGCGCCTGCCCAACGATATGTCTCCCGCAGATTTCATCCCAGAAGCGCGTCGTCGGCACGGCATTGATGTCCTGCCGGTGCAGGAGGAAGACAGTTTCGTATTGATCAAGCTCCCCCCCATCCATCACGACCCCTTCGACCGCATGCTCATCTGCCAGGCCATCGCCAACCAGATGATCATCCTCACGCCCGACCCGCTGATCACCCAGTACCCGGTGCTGACGCGCTGGTAACCAATATCGACCACTGCCCATGCGTCAGAAATCATTTTCCAAAATGGGCAAAACAAAATATGCTGCAGTGCACAATAACCAGTTTTGATTGAAAGGAAGCTGAAATGGCACGCAACTGTGGCTTGGATCACGAATCACTGATAAAGGTTATGGACAAAGCTGGAATGGTTCCGGTGGGTTTCATGAAGTTCTCAAACGGTGACCGGACGGTAGATTTCGAGGATTTGTCCGAACAGGACCTGATTCGGGTTCTGGATGACGGCGGACTGAAGATACTGCGCGAGTGTGACGAGCCAAAAAACGAGCCCGTCAGCAAGAAACGTGCTTGCCACATGGATCACGAGTCGATGGTTATCGTCTTGAAAAAAGCCGGCTTCCAACCCATTGGCTTCATGGTTTTCTCGGACGGCAAGAAAACCCTGGACCTGAACGGGTGTTGCGATACCGAACTGGACCGACTGGCCAATGAAGTGATGGCCTGAAAAAGTCGGCGCTGGCGTGACGGCACAAGCCGGCACGCCGATTAACACGGGGACGGCACCCGATTCACCTTGGCAGGGTCAGGGTTGTTGCGACGCCCACAAAGCGCGATAATCCGCACTCGCCGGGCCAGTCCGGCCTTCTGCGACCATGACCAGCTATCTTTTCATCATCCTCGGCGCCGTTCTCGTCAATAACGTCGTCTTCGTCCGCGTCCTCGGCCTGTGCCCCTTCATGGGGGTGTCGAAAAAGCTGGAAACCGCCATCGGCATGGGGGCGGCCACCACTTT